>DATACV010000063.1:0-8600 GCA_036258875.1 Rubrobacteraceae bacterium | reverse complement strand
GCCGACGTTCGAGATCAGGCGGAAGTAGAGCATGTAGGCCAGGGCCGTCGAGGGGAGCGCGAGCCCGAGCACCGAGAGGACCGCGATCGTGGACGGCCGCTCGTCCGGGACGCTCACGGCGGCGAGGGGAAGTATGAGGATGGAGGCCGTCGCCAGCTGGCCGATGGCGATGGCCAGCGGCGGGAAGTCCGCGAACGTCTGCTTGGCGTAGACCGAGCCCAGGGCATACCCGAGGGAGGCGGCGAGCATCGCCCCCACCGAGAGGATGACAGCCCAGTCGACGGCGATGGGGTCCCACCCGACGAGCACCGTGACGCCCAAGATCCCGAGCACCACACCGAAGACCTTCCTCGCCGTGAAAGGGTCGCCCATCCACACCGCGGACACGACCGCCGTAAACATCACCGTCGTGGAGTTCAGGATGGCCGCGAGCGAGGCGGTCAGGTAGAGCTCCGAGGCGCTTATGAGGGAGAAGGGTATCGCCACGTTCACCAGCCCGAGGAGCGCGAACTGCCTCCAGCGGGCGCGCAGCTTCGGTATGCCCCCCAGGAGAGCGGCGCAGAGGGCTAGGGTTGCGGCCGCCAGCCCCACGCGCAGCTCCACGAGGACGAAGGGGCCGAGCTCGGGGACGGCGACGCGGATAAAGATAAAGGAGCCGCCCCAAAGCGCGCTGAGGAGGACAAGGGCCCCCAGGTCGCGAGCCCCCATCTAGGCCGCCGCCACAGGGCGGCACACCTCGCACGGCCGGAAGCCGGCCTCCACGGCGGCCCGCATGCTGCGGAAGGCGCGGCGGTTGTGGGGTTGGATCCTCTTGGCGTTGCGGCAGGTGGCGTGGCAGACGATGCCGGTGGTCGGCGTCGCGACGTAGGGGGAGCCGGAGATCTCCTCCGGCTCGACACCCTCCAGCCTCAAGAGCCTCACCTTCTCGCCAGCCCCGAACGCGTAGCTCCCGGTGCGGCCGTCGTTGCGGACGACGCGGTGGCAAGGGACGAGCAGCGGGACGGGGTTGTTGGCCATGACGTTGCCGACGGCCCGCGAGGCGCCAGGCGCTCCCGCCTCGCTCGCCACCCAGACGTAGGGACGCACCTCGCCGCGGGCTATGCCCTTCACTACCCCGAGCACCCGCCTCTGGAACGGCGTGGCCCGGCTCAAATCTAGGGGCACCTCCACCCGCTCACCGGCGAGCGCGGCCGCGACCTTCTCAGCGAGATCGGCCACCTCGGCACCCCCGGCGGGCGAGACGAACCGTCCGAAGCGCTCGCGGTAGCGGCTGGCGAACTCCTCCTCCGAGGCGGCGGGTTCGAGGAAACGCACGCCCTCAGGACCCGCCGCGACGTACACCGTTCCGAGCGGCGACTCGGCGGCGAAGAAGGGGTCGGTCGTCGCCGCCAGCACCTCGTCCATCAGGACGGCGGGCTCCCGGGCCGGCGCGACGCGCGCCGCCGTCTCCCGTAGCAGCGCGATGGGGCGCTCAACAGACGGTTCGTTCATCTCTGATCACCTCTCGTATCCTCGACGACCATCATCTTCCTCAGGCGCATCAGACCCCTGCGGACCAGCGTCTTCGCTGTCCCCTCGGGCCATCCGGTCACGCCGGAGATCTCCGCGTACGGCAGGTCCTGCAAATACCGCAGCGTTACCGCCACCCTCTGCCTCTCGGGCAACCTGCCCAGCGCATCAAGCGCGTCCATTACGCCCTCCCGGCCCTCGTCGCTTGCGGCGCTCTCCACCACGGAGATCTCCTCGACCGGCACCTCGCGCCTCTGCCGTAATCGGTTGCGGGCGACGTTCAGGGTGATCGTATACATCCACGGCCTGAGCCTCATGGCGCGAAGCCGCCCCTCGGGGTAGCGGCCGAGCGCCCCGAAGGCACGCTCGAAGGCGTCCTGCACGGCGTCCTCGGCGGCCCGCTCCTCGCGCAGCACCGCGTAGGCGTAGCGGTAGAGCTCCATGTAGTGGCGCTCTACCAGAGCTCCGGGCGCCGACGGGTCCCCGTCCGCCAGCCGCGCCGCGAGCGGGTCGGGCTCTGGTGTCGCGTCCGTCTTGCGCGTCTCCGTCTCCACACCCCTTACAACAACCTGGCCTGCAGGAAAGTTTCGCACGGTCTAACTCTTACACCAGGGTCCGCAAGAGGAGGACTGCGAGGACGCCGGTCACCATGGCGATGGGCAGGTTTCCCGTCCTCGAAGCTACGAGGATAACGGCGAGCGCCGCCAGCGCCTCGGCGAGGCCGGCCGTCAGTACGACGGGCGCGACGATGGAGACGAGGATGGCGCCGGGGATGTAGTCCAACCAGGCCTCCGCGCGTTCGGAGAGAGCCAGGCGGCTCGCGAGCCACAGTCCCCCGGCGCGCGTGGCGTAGGTCGCGAGCGCCATGAGAACGATGGTGAGCAGCGTCAGAGAGTCAAGACTCACGCCGCACCGCCCCCGCCAGGCTTCCGGCCAGACCGCCGAGCAGGATGTACCACTGACCGGGTAGCCACTGGTGGGCCGCCACCGCCACGAGCGCGGCCACGGCCCAGGGCAACAGGTCCGACCTCCCCCGCCACATCCCGACGAGCAGCGCGAGGAACACCGCCGTGAAGGCGAAGTCGAGCCCCCAGCGCTCGGGGTCGAGCAGGGCGCCGCCGACGGTACGCCCGATAAGGGTAGAGGTAGTCCAGGAGAGGAACATCGCCACCCCGCCGCCGAGCAGGAACGCGGCGTCGCGCCTCCCCTTGGAGAACTCGCTCATCGTGAGCGCCCAGTTCTCGTCGGCCATGAAGTAGACAGACCCGTAGGCCTTCAGGCGCCCCAACTTGGAGAAGAAAGGGCTGAGCGCCGCGCCCATGAGCAGGTGCCGCAGGCCGACGACGAGCGTCGTCAGCACTATACCAAGCACCGGCAGCGGCGCCGCCCAGAGCCCGAGCACTATGAACTGGGCCGCCCCCGAGTAGACGAGGGCGCTCATCAGAACGGACTCGGCAACGCTCAGCCCCGCCTGCCCCGCGAGCACCCCGAAGACGAGGCCTATCGCGAAGCCGCTGATCTCGATCGGCAGGCACCGCTTCGCCCCTTCGAGCGCGCCCCGCCAGGTAAAGGTCACCGCCGTCTCGTCCGTCACGCCTCCCCCCGCGGCTCGACCACGACCTCATAGTGGTCTACGTTGGGCTCGAAGGCGACCAGGAACCGCTCGTCGGCGGGGTAATATTTGGCCTTCTCCGGGTCCGGACCCGCGAACCTCTTTACCTCCTCAATGGAATCCCAGAACGAGAGCGTAAGGAAATGGGCCCTCTCACCCTCGACCCTGCGCAACACGTACACGCCGCGGTTGCCCTCGGTCCCCCGGTAGTCCGGGACGCCCGTCTCGTTCAGGTATTCCAGGTACTCGTCGGCCTTCGCCGCCGCGGTCTCGCCGTGCCAGATCCTCGCGATCATATCTCCTCCCAAGGTTCGTCCTCAACTGCCGGAAAACGCCTCCACGATCACCCCGGTGAACCCCTCGGCGATCTCCCCGGTCGGGTCCAGCTCGGGGTCGAAGATGGTGATCTCCATCCCTACAGCGAGCCCGGAGCGCAAGAGCACCCCCAGGAGCTGCACGAGCTCACCGTAGCCCATGCCTCCCGGCTGCCTGGAATCGACGGCGGGCATCAACTCGTCGTCGAGCACGTCGGCGTCGAGGTGGATCCAGAACCCTTCGACGCCCTCCATCTGTAGTTTCTCCACGGCCTTCCCGCCGGCTTCGGCGAACCCGAGGCCCCGCAACATCTGGAGGTCCCAGACGGTTATGCCGGTGTTGTGGATGTCCCTCCACTCGGGGTAATCCTCGCGCTCACCCAGCGCGACGACGTCCTCGTCGCGCACGAGCGGTCCCAGCCCGTCGATGTTGGTCAGCCGTCCCGGGCCCCTGCCGGTAACGAGGGCGAGGTCCTCGCCGGCGACGGCGCCGAGGGACGCGGCGTTGCCGGGATGCCTGAAGTCGAGGTGTCCGTCGACGAACACCAGCCCGAACCGGCCCATCCTCCTGAGCGCGAGCATGGGCCCGATCAGGATGCTGCAATCACCCCCGAGCACCAGGGGGAAACGCCCGCTCCCGACGACGTCCGCTACCCTCCCGGCGAGCTCCAGGGCGAAAGCCCTTATGGCCTCGCCGTTCCTGGTCCCCGTCGCCGACTCTATCTCCGGCGAGTACGGGGGCGACACCAGACCTCCGCCGTCCTCCGCCCCGAGCCGGGTCACTATGCCGCGCCCCCGCAACGCGGCGGCGAGTCCGCGGACGCCCGGCTCTCTGCCCGCCTCGGGCGGGCTCAGGCCAAGGTTCGAGGGGGCGTCCACCACCACGACGGGTAGCCCGGAGCCGGCCACCGCTTACCCTACTTGCGCAGGAGGCCCACGAACGGCACGGCGGGGGCCTCGAAGAGCCCCAACAACCTGCGCCCCCGGCGCTCGACGAGCTCTTCACAGGGCTCCGCGGGCTGGGTCAAGTCCAGCCGCCACCCGCGGCGACCCCGCCTGCGGTACCCGGCCTCGCCAGGATAGTCCGCGCGCGAACCGGGACGGGCGACAACCTCTCGAGCATCCAGCTCCCGCGCCAGCCTTCCGGCGCCGCGGTAGAGGGCGACGGCCAGCGTGCGCTCCCCGGCCCACGGGTCGACGACCGGCAACCCAAGGGAGAGCCGCCCCTTCTCCGTCCGGTAGCGCATCGCGGCCAGGACCTCACCATCCCTCTCAGCAACTACGTACCGCTCCTCGAAGGCTAGCCAGCGCGGCATCCCGTTGAGCTGGAGGAGGTCCGCGACCTTCGCCTCGTCCTCCAGTAGCCCCCAGCGAACCTCGATACCCTCATCCACCTCGACCGGCTCCTCTCTACGACCGCCCGCGCGAACCGCGCGCGCCAGCCGCGCACGCTCAGCCTCCCGCAACAACTCCTCGTGACGCCGCTCCCAGACACCAAACTCGGTCCAACCCTGCACCGCTTACCTCCGTTCTCGCCGGTGCGCTATAATTGCCCTAACGAGCTAGGACAATTATAATTGACATAGTGGCATAGGACAATAGGATAATCAATGGATTTACAGATAAATCTGAAGAGCCACGTACCCGTACACGTACAGTTGAAGGAGCAGATCAAGCACCTGATCCTGACGGGGAGCTTCGAGGTCGGGGACCGGCTGCCGAGCATCAGGGCTCTGGCGGGGTTCTTGAGGGTCAACAGGAACACGGTGGCGCGTGTGATGTCCGACCTGGAGCGTGAGGGCTTCGTGGAGAGCCGGCGCGGTAGCGGGGTTTACGTGGTGCAGCCGCCGGTGGACGAGGAGGAGGCGCAGCGTCAGGAAGTGCTGGAGCGGGTGATGGATCTGGCGGCGGCGCAGGGCGTCTCCGTGGAGGAGCTCGGGAACGCGCTGCTGGCCCGCGCGGGGGTGAGGCCGCAGGAGAAGGTCCCGATCCTGTTCGTCGAGTGCACGGGGGCGGAGCTCGAGCAGTTCTCCAACGAGCTTGAGGAGCAGCTCCCTGTCGAGGTCGAGAGCGTGCTGCTCGAGGACCTGCCGGCGAGGCTATCCGGTGAGGAGAGCCCGCCGTGGCGGATGGCCGTCACCTCCTTCTTCCACGTCCACGAGGTGCAGGACCTGGTGGAGCCCTACGGGATAGAGACCGTCGCGCTGCTGGCCGAGGCGAACATCGCGAGCCTGCGGCGCCTCACCGAGCTCCCGGCAGGGACCCCGGTCGGGGTCGTCGGCTGGGGCCGGACGTGCATGGAGAACTCCTCGCGCTCGCTCGAGGGGGCGGGCCTGGATCACCTGGACTTCCGGTCCGTCTACATCGACCAGAACAGCACGGACGAGGTCCTGGATACCCTCGACGGGGTACATGCGGTTGCGTGCGCCACCATCACGGCGAAGAAGCTGCGCGAGCTCGGCGTGCCCGAAGAGCTCGAGATCATCGAGCAGGACCGCACCCTCGACAAGGGCGGTATCGAGATGCTCGGGCGCATGCTCCGCCAGTTGCCGCGGACCGAGGGAGAGGCGAAAGAACGAGAGTCTTGAAGCTGGTTAACGCTCCTCTAGAGGCTCTGTAGCCGAGACGCGCGCGGATGCCGGCACAAGTCGCCGCAGGGTCACCGCGCGCGATACGCGTCTTCTCGCATCCTTATGTGCCGCTGGTTTAGCTGGAGCCCGACCTGTGCAAGTTGCTCCAATGCCCGAGTCAACGGCCTAGCGGCCGGAGAGTAGCCACAAGGTGAAGCCCTGGAACGCCAGCGCGGCTGCGGTAGCGGCAGCGAAGCTGAGACCGATACCGAGTCGTTCGATCAGGACGGCGAGCACAAGGAAGAAGCCAGCCGGCGCGAACAGCCCGAACAGCAGCCCTCGCAGCAGTCGAGTCGCCGCAATAGGCCCTTGCGAGCGGTGCGTGAAGACTGCCAAAATCGCTCCGAAGAGCGGAAACGGTGAGAGCAACCCGCTAAGGTACGGGCCGAGCAGCGGTGCTATGGCGGTCAGCAAGAGCACGAAGACCGTCGCGAGTACCATCCTCACCGGAAGGTCCCAACGCGGCGCCTCCTCCCCCGGAACCGTGGGCTTGGAGGAGTCTCGGGGCATGAGCAGGAGCGTCACCACGAGGGCGGCTGCTGTCAGCACGAAGGCGGTCCCAGTAGGAACCTCCAGGGGCTGCAAGACGACGGTACTAGCCGCGAAGCCCAGAGTCCCCGCTCCGAAGGAAGCTGGCCATCGCAGGCGCGGGGCGGTCCATGCATAAGCGAGGCAGAAGACTGCCTGAGAGATAGTGCCGACCAGCATGCCCACGGAGGCTGAGGTCGCGAAGCTCGCGCCGTGGTCCAGCGCGAGGAAGAATGCTATGGGGCCGGAGGTGAAGGGTATGCCGACGAGCCAACCTCCCACCGCCGCTCCCCACCGACGACCCGCCAGGCTCGCCGCTCCGATCAGAAGGGGAGTTACCACGAGTTTGAGGATCAAGCCCTCCACGCACCGGATTGTAGCCAGGGAGTCTAGCGTGCGGCGGCTGACTTCCGAGAACCTCAAGCCTGCGACTGGCATGCGCCATGCCCACTGGTAGCTTCTCGCGCGTACCCCGGCTATGCCGCCTTAGGATCGGACGTTGAAGCGGTTCATCGCGGCCTCGGGGCCGTCCTCGACGACGGCCTCAACCGCGTCTGCCGCGCGAGGTATGGAGTCCCGGACGGCGGAGTTCATCTTGCCCAGGACGTAGTCGGTCACGCCCATGCCCGCCGGCGGGCGTCCGATGCCGATGCGCACCCTGACGAAGTCCGGTCCGAGGCGCTGTATCAGGGAGCGGAGACCGTTATGGCCGCCGGCGCCGCCTCCGACCTTTACGCGCACGTCGCCCTCCGGCAGGTCGAGGTCGTCGTGGACCACGATCAGGTCTTCCTGCCTGTAGTCGGCGAGCGCCGCGCCGGAGTTGTTCATGAACGTCGTGGGTTTGAGGAGCGTGACGTCCCGGAATCCCAGGCTCACCGGGGCCGCCTCCGCCCTCTTTCTCTTGCGCCAGGAGCCGCCGTGGCGGCGGGCCAGCTCGTCGGCGACGAGAGAGCCCGCGTTGTGGCGGGTGCGCTCGTAGGAGCGGCCCGGGTTACCGAGGCCGACGACGACGGGGGAGCCTTGAGCAGGTCCCCCATCGTCCTCCTGCCTCCTGAAGCGGTCGAGAAAGGAGCGTACGGGCACCTAGGCCTGGAGGTTCTGGTCCGCCGGGCCCTCGCCCTCCTCGGGGGTAGGCCCCTCGGCACCGTCTTCGGGGGCTTCCTCGCCCTCGACCGGCTCGCCCTCTTCGGGCTCCTCCTCGACGACGCCGGCGGCCTCGAGATCCTCCTCGGTGATCTCCGTGGGCACCGTGACCGTGACGGCTACCTCTTCGGGGTCGGAGATCAGGGTTACTCCCTCCGGGAGCGTCACGTCGGCCAGGGTGAGGTTCTCGCCCATACTCAGGGAGGAGACGTCGATCGTCAGCTCCTGCGGTATGTCGCCGGGGAGGCTCTCGATCTGGACCTCGTAGGCTACCTGCTGCAGAACGCCGCCCTCCTCCGCGCCCGGGGCCTCGCCGTCCACGTGCAGCGGCACCGTCACCTCGATGCGCTCGCGCATGTTGACCGGGGCGAAGTCCACGTGGACGAGGCGCCCCGTCACAGGGTCGCGCTGCACGTCCACGATGCGCGCCGTCGAGCCGCCCGAGCCGAGGTCTATATCGTAGAGCGCGTTGTCACCGAGGTGGTGGAGGGTGTAGTCCACTACCCTGTCGGGGACCGCGAGCGCCGTGGTTCCGCCAGCTCCGCTACCGTCGCCGTAGAGGACGGCGGGGACCATTCCGGAGGCCCTCAACCGCCGGGCCGCGTTCTTGCCGCGCTCGGAGCGCTCTTTTGCCTGAAGTTCTACGTTGTCTGCCATCTTCCTTCTCCCGAGGTACCTTGCTAGAAGAGCTGGTTCTCGCCCATAAATACCTCGCTCACCGACGCGTCCGTAAAGACGTTCTTTATGGTGCTCGCGAGGATCGGTGCGATCGTAAGCGTGCGTATCTTAGAACGCGGCTCGCCTTCCTTCAAGGGAAGCGTGTCGGTTACGACGACCTCCCTTATCAGGGAGTCTTCGATCCTG
>DATACV010000062.1:0-1531 GCA_036258875.1 Rubrobacteraceae bacterium | reverse complement strand
ACAATAGACGAGTACCGCCGCTACATCGAGCCCGACGCCGCCCTCGAACGCCGCTTCCAGCCCATCCTCGTCGAGGAGCCGACCGAGGAGGAGACGGTCGAGATCCTGCGCGGCCTGCGCGAGAAGTACGAGGCCCACCACGGGGTCGAGATCTCCGAGGAGGGCCTCGAGGCCGCCGCGCGCTACTCGCACCGCTACGTCGCCGACCGCTTCCTCCCGGACAAGGCAGTGGACCTCCTGGACGAGGCAGCGAGCCAGCTGCGCATCGAGACGACGATGCTCCCCGACGACCTGCGCGAGCTGGAGCTACGCCTGCAGGAGATCACGCGCGAGGGCGCGGCGGCGGTCGAGGAGCACGACTACGAGCGCGCCGCGGAGCTGCGCGCCGAGGCTGACGTCTTGCAGGCCGAGTACCGCGGGGCCCGCGAGCGCTGGCTGGAGGAGAGCGGGGTCAAGCACGCCACGGTCGGGCGTGAGGAGATAGCGAGGGTCGTGAGCGCCCGGACCGGCATCCCCGTTACCAGGATGCTCAAGGATGAGGCCGAGCGCCTGCTATCGATGGAGGAGTCCCTGCACGAGCGCGTGGTCGGCCAGGACGCCGCGGTAGTCGCCGTCTCGGAGGCGGTCCGCAAGGCGAGGGCCGGCCTCGCCAACCCCAGGCGCCCCATCGGCAGCTTCATCTTCCTCGGGCCCACGGGCGTCGGGAAGACCGAGCTCGCCCGCGCCCTCGCCGAGTACCTCTTCGACGACGAGGACGCCATGATCCGGCTCGATATGTCCGAGTACATGGAGCGCCACACGGTCTCGCGTCTCGTCGGCTCGCCTCCGGGCTACGTCGGCTACGACGAGGGCGGCCAGCTCACCGAGGCCGTGCGCCGCCGCCCCTACTCGGTGGTCCTTTTGGATGAGATCGAGAAGGCCCACCCCGACGTCTTCAATATGCTCCTCCAGCTCCTCGAGGACGGGCGCCTGACGGACAACAAGGGCCGTACGGTCTCCTTCGACAACACGGTAGTCATCATGACCTCCAACGCCGGAGCCCACCTCATCCCCGGCTCCGAGGAGATGCGCGTGCGGGAGGAGGAGATCCGCGAGCAACTCATGCGCGAGCTGCAGACCTTCTTCCGGCCCGAGTTCCTCAACCGGGTGGACGAGATCATCGTCTTCCACACCCTCGGCGACGAGGAGCTCAGGAAGATAGCCAGCCTCCTGCTCGAGAACCTCCGCCGTACCGCCGGCGAACAGGATATAGACCTCCGCTTCTCGGACGCCGTGATCCAACGCATAGCCGAAGAAGGGTACGGATCGCGTTACGGCGCCAGGCCTTTGAGGCGCGCGGTGGGGAAGCTGATCGAGTCCCCACTCAGCAAGGAGATCATCGCCGGCCGCGTCAAGCCCGGACACGCGGTCCGCGTCGATCTGCACGCCACCGGGCACCCGATCTTCGAGCCCGTCGCCCCCGCCGCCGCGCAGGCAGGGCTCGACACTGCTTGAACCCCCCTCACCTGACAAAAAGGTTCACCCCATGCCC
>DATACV010000061.1:0-12089 GCA_036258875.1 Rubrobacteraceae bacterium | reverse complement strand
ACGTCGGTCTCGTCGCGCAGCCTGGCGGAGAAGGCTTCGAGCGTCTTCGCCGCGTCGTACCTCGTCCTGTAGAAGCGGCGGTCTATAAACGACTGGATGCGCCGCCTCAGCGGGTTGAAAAGCGCGGCGATCACGAGGGTGGAGGCGACGATGGCGAGCTGCGACTCGCCTCCGGTGAGGGCCCGGACGATCTCCTGGAGAAGCACGACGCTACCCAGGTAGACGAGCACCAGCGTGACCGTCAGCGAGCCGTAGACGAGGGTGCGGTTTATGAGGAGGTCGATGTCGTAGAGGCGGTAGCGCAAAATAGCGATGCCCGCGGAGATGGGGAGGCTGAGCGGGGCCACGGTCCAGACGATCGTCCCGGAGATCTGGCTCTCGCCGCCGAACAGGATCGCCACGATCCCTAGCGTCGCGGCGTAGACGAACCACTTCATCTGCAACCGTTCCTCGCCCCGAGAACTGTAGAATCGCCACACCAGGGAGACGACTATCGCGACGACGCAGGCGAGGCCCATCAAGCCGCCGATACTATCGAGGATGACGAGCACCGCGGCTGCGGCTTCGACGCCGAAGGGGTTCTGGGTGGGGGCGAAGTCTTCTAGCGGACCCGGCCCGAGAGCGGAAGAGACCACAAAGATTACGACGGTCGTTGCCACGAAAATGGCGAAGGGCCGCCAGCGCGGCGAGGGTAGTCTCCCGGTCGGGAAGAGCAGCAAGAGAAAGAGCACGGCGGACACCAGCGATCTCTGCGCGAGGGTGGAGAGCCACGCGGCGACCGCGCCGGCAGGCAGGTAGGAAGGCTCCTCCGAAAGAAGAGCCACCGTCGCGTACTGACCGGAGAGTAGCTGTACGCTGCTCCCGACGCCGCAGAAGAGGAAGATCCAACCTATAACGTTCCCGGGACGGCGGGAGACGATCAGGGCTCCGAGGGTCGCGAAGGTCGGGCTGATCAGGGCACACTCGAACCAGTACCCGTACATGGGAGCCTCCGGGCTGCTCGCCACGCCGAGGAGCAACCCGCCGGCGACTACCGCGAGGCAAAGCGCCCACAGCGACCACGCCAGCTTGGAGGCGGCGCGGGCGCTCACCCGGCCGCCTCCTCGTCCGATCCCACCTCAGACGGGCGCCTCAGCCAGAGCCCGGCGCTGGTGGGCTGCACGGTATCCCGCACGGCCTCCAGCAACTCTGTGCCCAGCTGATCCAGGTCGGTCTCGTCGCGCAGCTTCGCGGAGAGAACCTCCAGCGTCTGCGCGGCGTCGTACTTCCTGCGGTAGAAGCGACGGTCTATGAAAGACTGGACGCGGCGGCGCAGCGGTCCGAAGAGGGCGGCTATAGCTAGCGTGGAGACGACAACCGCCAGCTGCGATTCTCCCCCGGCCAAGACGCGGAAGACGTACTGGAGCGCGACCACGCAGACCACGTACATGGCCACGAGCAAAGCGCTCAGCGTTCCGTAGACGAGGGTGCGGTTTATGACGACGTCTATGTCGTAGAGGCGGTGCCTGAGGATCGCCACACCCACCGCCGCGGGGAGCCCGACGAGGGGAACGGTGAACATCAGCGCGCTCCCCGCCGCGAACCCCATCATGGCGAACGAGAACCAGATCACGAACACGACGACCATAAGCGCGACCGCGTAAGCGAACCACTTTATCTGCAGGCGCTCGTCCCCCCGCGAGCGGCGGAACCGCACGATCACGGCGGCCCCGCTCGTGACTATCAGCAGCGGGAACGTGAGGTAGGCGATATCGAGGAGAAGAGCCATGCTCGCGGACCCCAGCCCCAGCGGGTTGGACTCGTACGGCGCGAGCCGGAGATCGAAGGACCTCGGAGAGAGCCAGACCGCGAGGGCGAAGAACGCGATGTAGACCAGGGCTCCCCACAGGACCGGACGCCAGCGCGGGGAAGGCAGCCGCCCGTTCGGGAAGAGCAGGAGCAAGAAGATGACGATCAGGAACCAGCCTATGCCGCGCGCCGAAGCGCCGAACCACGCCGCCCACTGCCCCCCGGGGAAGGTGCCGGGTGAGGTGATGAGGGCGTAGACGGCGTACTCCAGCGCGAGCTCTCCCGCGATCCACACGAAGGCACCCCCGAGAAACAGCCAGCCGATGGAGTTCCCTGGGCGACGCGAGGCGACCAGAGCGCCGACCGAGGAGAAGGCGAGGATCAGCAAGGTGACCGGCCCCGTGCTCCAGAAGGAGGACGAGGACGCGTTGAGCGAGACCAGAGACAGCGTGAGCGCCATCGCCAGCACCGTCAGCACCCATACCCCCCACGCCGTCCGTCCGACCGCGCCGCTCACTCTCGTACCTCCACCGACCGGGCGCGCACCCCGGTCGGCCGCGCCGGTCTCAGCCAGAGCGAGGCGTGCTCCGGCTGCATCGTCTCGTTGACGACCCCGAGCAGGTCGTCCGAGAGCGAGCCGAGGTCCGTCTCGTCGCGTAACCTCGCGCCGAACGTGGCCAGGGTCTTCGCCGCGTCGTACTTCCTGCGGTAGAAACGCCGGTCCATAAGATCCTGGATGCGGCGTCTAAGGGGGTTGAACAGGACCGCGACGGCCAGGGTGGTCGCCACCACCGCCAGCTGCGACTCGTCGCCGGTGAGCGGCCGGAGAACCAGCTGCAAGGAGGCGACGCCGCTGAAATAGACGAGCGCGAGCGCGGCGGTGAGAACCGCGTAGACCAGGGTGCGGTTGATGACGAGATCTATGTCGAAGAGGCGGTAGCGCAAGATCGCGATGCCGATCGCCGTGGGGATGGAGAGAAAGCCGCCCAGGAACAGCACGAGCCCCACGACGGTTCCGTCGAGAGGCGGCCAGATGCCCACGGCAGTGATCACGGCAGTGAGCAGGGCGACGGCGTAAGCTACCCATTTGATCTGCTGCCGACCCTCCTCCCTCTCCGCCCGCCGGTAGCGGACGAACAGGGCGACGAACGGCGACAGCCCGGTAATGACCGCGAGCGGGAGCAATACGACCCCGACCGGACCAGACAGCCCGGCCACGGCCTCCACGCCGAAGGGGTTGGCGACCGGCGGTAGCTCACGCGTCCCGGTCTCGTCGAGCGGGCCCGGAGCCAGCGCGAACTCGGCCACGTTAAGGCAGCTGACGAGCAAGTAGAGTACGGCCACGGCTCGCCAGCGGGGCGAAGGCAGGCGGCCATCGGGGAAGAGCAGAAACGCGAAGAGCACCACGGAGCCGGCGGCCAGCCAGGTCCACGAGCCAAGCCAGAGCCCCAAGACCCCCCCGGGCAAGGAGCCGTGGGCAAGCGCGTAGACACCGTACTCGCCCCCGAACGCCGTCAGCGCCTCGAAGAACCCCGTGGCGCAGAGCAGCCAGCCGATGGGGTTTCCCGGCCGCCTGTAGGCCACCAGGGCGCCGACAGTCGAGAAAGAGAGCGTGCCGACGATCAGGTTGGGCAGGTACTGGGAGAAGCCGGTGGCGAAGCCGCTCAGGTACGCGAAGAAGGTGCCGAGCGCGACGAGCAGCACGCACAGGGCCCAGAGCGAGAGGGCCAGCCAGGAGGCGAGGCGGCGGGCTCGACGAGGGCGGCCGTTCATCGGTGCCTCCCCGGCGGGCGCAGCCACAACGAGGCGTGCTCCGGCTGCAGCGTCCCGTGCAAGACGCCGAGGAGATCCCCCGAGAGCGAGTCGAGATCCGTCTCGTCGCGCAGCCTGGCGGAGTACGACTCTAGCGTCCTCCTCGCGTCGTACCTGCGGCGGTAGAAGCGGCGGTCGATAACGGCCTGTATTCGGCGGCGCAGGGGCCCGAACAGCGCGGCGATGGCGAGCGTCGAGGCGACGACGGCGAGCTGGGAGTCGCTCCCGGTCAACGCGCGAAAGGCGTACTGCAGCGAGACGACGCCGCCGACGTAGACCAGCACCAGCGAGACGGTCAGGGTGCCGTAGACGAGCGTGCGGTTGATGAGGATATCGATGTCGTAGAGGCGGTAGCGCAGGATCGCGACGCCCATCGCCACGGGCATGCCAGAGAGAGCGACGAGGAAGACCAGGAAGGGGACTAGCTCCGACACTTCGCCTTCGAGCCCCCCTCCGAGGAGGGCGCCGAGAACGTTGACTGCCACGAGCTCGGTCGCCAGCAGGGTGGCGGCGTAGGCGAACCACTTGAGCTGCTGGCGCTCGATCCCGGTCGCGCGCCGCAGCCTCACGAAGAGCGAGAGCGCGGAGACTAACATGAGCGGAGCGATGAGGATCAGGAGGGAGACCTCGGCGACCCTCCGCAGCGCCGCGGCGGACTCGATGCCCACCGGGTTCTCAAACGGGTAGTCGGGCAAGCCTCCGGGGGCGAGGGCCGCGGACGCCGCGCAGACCACCGCCACCCCGACGACGACCCAGACCAGCGCTCTCCAGCGCGCCGACGGCAACCTACCGGTTGGGAACAGTAGGAAGCACAGTACGATCAGGGTAGGAGACGAGACGTTCAGGAACCATTGGGAGGTCCAGGCGACCCAGGCCTGCCCCGGTAGAGAGGCGTCCGTCCTGGCCTCGTACGCTACGTAGGCGTCGGCGAGCCCGCTTGATTGGAACAGGAGCGCGAGGACGCAGAAGATCCAGCCGACGAGGTTGCCCGGCAGCCTGGAGGCCACGAGCGCCCCGGTGACCCCGAAGACCAGGCCGAGAACGGCGATCGTCAGGAAGACGACGAGGTCGGTCCCGCCCGAGCCCGAGAGGCCGAGCGCGACCGCGACGGCCGCCAGCGCTGCCGAGACGCCGAGCGCGGCCCACGGCGCCAGGCGAACCGGCCTCGTCGCGCCCGTCCCCGGCGTGCCTCGATCGGCGAAGCGACGCCTCACCCGGATGCCCTTCGATCGGCAGCCGGAGCGCGCAGCCACAGCGAGGCGTGAGAGGGCTGTACCGTCTCCCCCACAACCCTCACCAGATCGTCGCCGAGCCTTTCCAGGTCGGTCTCGTCGCGCAGGGTGGCGGCGAAGGCTTCCAGGGTCCTCGCCGCGTCGTACTTGCGGCGGTAGAAACGCCGATCTATGAAAGATTGGATGCGGCGTCTGAGGGGGTTGAACAGCGCGGCGATCACGAGGGTGGAGACGACGATGGCGAGCTGGGATTGCTGGTCCCCTCCGGTGAGCGCGCGGAAGATCGCCTGGCTCGCGGCCACGCCCCCGAGGTAGACGAGCGCCAGCGCCGCGGTGAGAGCACCGTAGACCAGGGTGCGGTTGACGATGACGTCTATGTCGAAGAGGTGGTATCTCAGGACGGCGACGGCGATGGCGACCCACAGGCCCTGCAGGCTGACGACGAAGAGGACCTCGTCCACGATGGGTGGGAGGTACGCCAGCAGGAACCGCTCCAGGGCGGCCCAGGAGATGAAGAGCACGGCGGCGAAGGCTACCCACTTTAGCTGCTGCCGCTCCACTCCCCGCGAGCGCCTGAAACGCACCACCAGGCCCGCTACGGACAGGAGGCCGATCACCACCCACGACGTCGGCACAAAGAACGCGAATACCTCGAAGAGGGGCGTGGAGTCCGTCAGGCTCTCCACCCCCAGCGGGTTCGGTATACCCCTGGTCTCGTCGCCGCTAGGCCGGACCACCGCGAAGGCGGTCAGGAAGACGGTGAGGAAAACGGCGAGCCACGCGACGGGACGCCAGCGTCGCGAGACCAGGCGCCCGTCGGGGAAGAAGAGCGGCAAGAAAGTGGTCATGGCCATGAGGCCCGGGTACCAGACCCAGTACGGCGGCGAGGCCATAACCCGCGCCAGGGGCAAGGAGCCGGGCTCCGTAAGGAGGCCGAAGATCGCGTACTGGCGGCCGAACTCCCCGAGCGTGAAGCACAGGGCGTGGGCCGAGACCAGCCAGCCAACGGGGTTTCTGGGCCGCCGGGAGGCGATCAGCGCGCCCACCAGCGCGGCCGACGCCTCCGTCAGCAAGAACAGCATGTCTCGCAGGCCGTACTCGACCGGGACGCCGAGCGCTACCGCGTCGCGCTGGTTCGGGACGGCGAGGGCGACGGCGCCGGCGATCATGGCGAGCGTCAGCCCGCAGACCACCCACGCCACCCACCAGGCGACCCGTTCGCTCACCGGCCTCCCTCCGGCACGCTCCGCCCGTCCCCGGTCGGCGTCCGCAGCCACAGCGAGACGTGTGCGGGTTGCACCGTCCCGCCGACCGCCCCGATCAGGTCGTCGCTGAGCTGGTCGAGGTCCGTCTCGTCTCGCAGCCTGGCCGAGAAGTCGGCCAGCACCCGCTGCGCGTCGTACTTGCCGCGGTAGAAGCGGCGGTCTATGAGCCCCTGGATGCGCCGCCTCAAGGGACCGAAGAGCGCCGCTATGGCCAGGGTCGAGGCCACGACGGCTATCTGCGACTCCCCACCCGTCAACCAGCGCAGCGCGTACTGGAGGACGACCACCCCTACCAGGTAAAGCGCGGCCAGCACCGCGGTAAGGGCGCCGTAGACAAGGGTGCGGTTGATGATGCGGTCTATGTCGTAGAGGCGGTAGCGCAAGATCGCGATCCCCGCGGCTACCGGTACGGCGGCGATGACCAGGGAGTCGATAAGCCCGAACAGGTTGGGGAACGCCCGCTCGACGGGAGGGTTGGCCAGGAACCAGACCGGGATGAACGCCGCGGCGTAGGTGAACCATTTCAGCTGCTGTCGCTCCTCCCCCGTCGAGCGGAGCAGGCGGACCACCAGGCTGGTCGCGGAGGCGAAGATCATAATTATGTACGTCGAGAGCAAGGGAGGGCCGACGAGGTCGCCGATCGGCCGCAACGCTTCGACGGCAAGCGGGTTCGGGATGCCCGTTTCGTATACCGTCTCCCCCGGCGTAAGCGCCTGCAGGAGCATCCCCACCGGCAACAGGCCGACCGTGATCCAGGCGACCAGCCTCCAGCGCGGCGAGACCGGCCGCCCGTTGGGGAAGTACAGCGGCAACAGTATGAAGAAAATCACGGGTCCAACCGGCTCGATCACCCTGGCCACCCACGCCGCGGCCCACGCCAGGGGCAGCGAGCCGGGATCCGCGACTATGCTGTAGACGGCGTACTCCGCCGCCAGCGCGTGGAACGCGCCTACCAGAGCGCCGCCGAGAAAGAGCCAGCCGACCAGGTTGCCGGGCCTGCGAGACGCGACGAGGCCGCCGACCACGGCGCTGGACGCCCCAACGAGGGGGAAGTCCAACCCGGCGACGCCCTCTCGACCGACGACGGCCAGGGCGTACGCGCCGGCGGTCAGGACCAGGGCCAGCGCGCACGCTCCCCAGGCCAGGCTGGAGACCGTCCGGCCCTTCACGGCCGCGCCCCTCTATCCGGTTCCCTCAACCATAGCGACGCGTGGGCTGGCTGCATCGTCTCCCGCACCACGCCAACCAGGTTCTCTCTCAAGGCAGCCAGTTCCATCTCGTCGCGTAGCCTGCCAGAGAACGCTTCGAGCGTCTGCGCGGCGTCGTACTTCTGGCGGTAGAAACGCCGGTCTATGAAAGACTGGATGCGGCGCCTGAGAGGGTTGAACAGGGCCGCAATCGCCAGCGTGGAGGCGACGACCGCCAGCTGCGAATCGCTCCCGGTGAGCGCGCGGAGGACGTACTGCAGGGAGACAACGCAGGAGAGGTAGACGAGCGCCAGCGCGGCGGTGAGCGTGCCGTAGACCAGGGCGCGGTTTATGACGACGTCGATGTCGAAGAGGCGCGAGCGCAGCATCGCGACGCCGATGCTGAGCGGGATCAGGGTCAGCAAGGCGATGATGCCGGCGTCCATCACGAAGTACGGGTACGAGACGTGCCCCTGCAGCCGCGGCGCGAAGAAGTATGGCAACAAGAACAACACGAAGCCCGCGATGCCCGCGGTCGTCCCGAAGACCACCCACTTGATCTGCCGGCGCTCAGCCGCTCCCGAGACCCGCCGGTAGCGGTAGACCTGCGCGGCCACGAGACAGGTGAGGAAACCCAGGAAGACCAAGCTAAAGAGCGTCTCGGAGTACCTCATCGGGTCGAGAGCCGAGCCGGGGAAGAAGTAGACCGGCGCCTGCAACCCCAGAAAGACCAGGGCCAGCCAGCGGGTCCAGCGCGGCACGAACAGCCCGCTGGGGAAGAGGCAGAAAAAGAGCACAACGCAGGCCTGGCCGAGAAACTGCACGCCCCCGACCAGGAGCCAGAGCGCGGGGCGCGCTTGCACCAGCGCGTCCGTCGGGGCGGTGTTCAGGCCTGCGGTGCCGAAGGTCACTAGCATCAGCGAGACGAGCAGCGCCATCCGGTCGTCCGCCCGGCGCCAGAAGATCACCGCGCCCACCCCCACCCACACCGCCGCCAGGAGCGTGGTGGTCACTACCTCGAACGCGGCGTGGAATCCGACCGAAAGGCCCAACCCCTCCAGCTCCCGCACGTTCTGGGGCGTGAGGAGACCTCTGTCCGAGCATAGTTCCGGCGCCCGGGTGCACGCCTCATGGAGGTCCCCCCAGTACGAGAACGTGCCGCCAACGAAGATGCCCACCGCGAGCAAGGACGCCGCCAGCCACGCTGTGCGCTCGATCAGGAGCGGGCGACCTCGCGAAGCGGCGGGTCCGGGTGTCACTTCCCCGCCTCCCTCTCCGCGGCCCTTCGCTCGGGCGCGATGCGCAGCCACAGCGAGGCGTGCTCCGGATGCACCGTCTCGCGCACCACCGCGAGCAGTTCCCCGTTCAACCCCTCGGGGTCCGAGATCCCGCGCAGCCGGTCGGAGAACGCTTCGAGGGTCTTTCTGGCGTCGTACTTGCTGCGGTAGAAGCGGCGGTCAATGAACGACTGGATGCGCCACCTCAAAGGTGTGAACAGGGCGGCGACCGCCAGCGTGGAGACGACGACGGCGAGCTGGTTGCTCTCCCCCACCACCGGAGAGAGCAGCCGCTGGAGCCCCACCACGCTTCCGAGGTAGACGAGTGCCAGGGTGAGCGTCAGAGCGCCGTAGACGAGGGTGCGGTTTATGACGACGTCTATGTCGTAGAGCCTATAGCGCAGCACCGCTATCCCGATAGCCGTGGGCAGACCTATGAGCAGCCACGCGAACACCAGATCGCTTGCGATCCCCGGCAGGTAATCATTTACCGGGAAGGTCACGATGGGCGCGGCGGCGTACAGGAACCACTTCATCTGCTGGCGTTCGATGCCCCTGGAGCGGCGGAAGCGCACCACCACGGCAGCTACCGCCCCGACACAACCGACGACGAGGGGAACGCTCAGCACGGCGAAGTAAGTCATCTCCTCGACGGGAGGGAGACCCTCGATCCCTATGGGATTCTCGATCCTGTAATCGATGTTCTGCCCCCTCAGGGTGCCGGTGAGCATCCCGAGAACGACCACGATCAGGACTCCGACGCCCGCGATGAGGGCGACCGGGAGCCAGCGGCGGGAGGGCAGGCGCCCGTCGGGGAAGAGAAGGGGCAGGAAGATGAAGGCGAGCGCGATGAACACAAACCAGTACCAGGAGTTCGCCCAGACGCCGACTATGGCGAGCCAGTCGGGCCGGCCGCGGGTGGTCATGACGTAGGCGGCGTAGGTCTCGCCCGCAGCGACCGGCACCACCAGCGAGGCCGCGCTCAAGATCCAGCCTATTGGGTTTCCGGGCCGCTTGGCCACGAGCAGCGCACCCACGACCGCGTACACACCGAACCCAGCGAACAACACCAGGCCTTCGACCGGATCCTCACCCTGCAAGCTGAAACGGCGCTCCAGAAAGACGAGCGCGGCCATGCCCGCGACGTAAACGGGGACTACAAGCCACGCCACCACGCGAGCGAAGAGGAGAGCCCACCCGCGCGAACGGGAGGGCGGGGCTGCGGGCTTCCCGGCGGCTGTGTTCTCGCTCTCCGTCGGGACCTCCTCGTGGCTCGTCAACTCAGGTAGCGCAGGGCGACGCGGGCGGCGAGGTAGCCGCTCATGCCGTGCACGCCCCCTCCCGGCGGCGCCGAGGAGGAGCATACGAAGAGCCCTTTCGCCGGCGTCGAGTAAGGGTTGAGCTTCAACACCGGGCGGGTGAAGAGCTGCCGGAGGTCCGCCACGCCGCCGTTTATGTCGCCCCCCACCAGGTTGGCGTTCTGCCGCTCGAGGTCAGCCGGGCCCATCGAGGCCTTCGCGAGGATGCGCTCCCCGAAGCCGGGAGCGAAGCGTTCGATCTGGCCCTCTATCCGCCCAGTCATGTCGAAGGTGGAGCCGTTGGGGACGTGGCAGTAGGCCCAGACTGTGTGCTTGCCCTCGGGCGCCCGCGTACGGTCGAAGAGGCTCTGCTGGGCGAGCAGGACGAACGGCCTCCCGGGGTGCTCGCCGCGCCACACCGCCGCCTCCCCGGCCGCGACCTCCTCCAGCGTCCCGCCCAGGTGCACGGTCCCGGCCCGCAGGCACTCCTCGGCTTTCCAGGGGATCGGGCCGTCGAGCGCGAAGTCCACCTTGAAGACGCCGGGGCCGTAGCGGTAGTCCTTGAGGGCGCGCCTGTAGCGTTCGGTGAAGTGCTCGCCCGCTATCTCCAGCAGCTGGCGCGGCGTCACGTCGAAGAGGACGGCGCGCGTCTTCGGCACCTCCTCCACCGAGTCCACCCTGACGCCGGTGTAGACCTCGCCGCCAAGGGAGATCAGGTACGAGGTCAGCGCGTCGGCTATCTTCTGCGAGCCGCCCTTCGGGAAGGGCCAGCCGTAGGTGTGCCCCAGGGTGCCGACGACGAGCCCGAAGAGGGAGCTCGGGGACTTTTCGAGCGGCAGGAACGAGTGGGCCGCGTTACCCGCGAACAGCCCGCGGGCTCTCTCTCCTTCAAAGACGTCCTCAGCCAGCGCGCGGGCGGGACGCAGGGCGCGCAGCGCCGAGGCCGCGAGGGCGAGAGGGTGCCGGAAGAGGCGGGGCGAGCCGACGAAGTAGGACGCCAGCCTGGGGACGTCCTGGGCGACGCCCTTCATGAGCCTCTCGTAGGCGCGGGCGTCGGGGCCCAGAGCGGCGGCCGTCCGCTCTACGGAGCGCTCCAGGACGGCGGCGGTGCCGTCGTCGAAGGGGTGGGCGAGCGGGGCCTCCGGGTGGACCCACTCGAGGCCGTGCTCTTCGAGCGGGAGCTGGCGGAAAAAAGGCGAGGCGTAGCCGAGAGGGTGGATAGCCGAGCCCAGGTCGTGGACGAAGCCGGGGAGCGTTATATCGGCGGAGCGAGTGCCCCCGCCGACGGTGTCTTCGGCTTCCAGCACGGCAACGGAACACCCGTTGCGGGCCAGCTCCACGGCGGCGGCGAGACCGTTCGGCCCGGCGCCGACGACCACCGCGTCGTAGGTACCGGTCACGTGCCCCTGCGGCGGCGACGCCAGCGCAGCGGGGCCGTCATCGTGTAGAGCATGGACCGGGCGCCAGCGTTGTGCCAGAGGTTCTTTACCTCCGACCACTGGACCCTGGGATCGACGCAGACCTTCTCCAGGCTCACCGGCTCGTTCACGCCGAAGTGGGCGGCGAGAGACTTCAGGACGTGCGTCCAGATGCGCTCCTGCTCCGAGGCGCCCATGATGCGGAAGCCGATCTCGTAGACCGGGTCGTTGGCGCGGGCGAGGGATTGGATCTGGGCGACCGTCGTGCCGTCCTCGCCGGTGTAGGCGCAGAACGTGTTCCAGCCGGACTCCGGGTGACCTTCCGGGGTCATGACCGTGAAGGACTCGTCGTCGGCGTAGATCACGCGCACCCCCGTGTGCACGGGCACGCCGCCGACGGAGGCGCTTATGAAGAGCACCTCCCCCGGAGCTACGCCCGCCATCGAGGGGTAGAAGCGGCTGTTGGGGGGTTGGAACTCCGGGAAGTGCTCCTTCCAGATCCTCACCGCCTCCTCGGGCGTCACCTCGACGCCGCTCAGGCGTACCCGGTAGGTCTTCTGCCAGAGCTGCCCGAAGCCCTGCAGCGCCCCGACCTCGCGCCTGCCCTGCACGTTGACGTTGGCGGCCCCCTCCGGCACCGCGGTGACCTCGAGCCTCTCCACCCTCTGCGCCCAGAAGGCGGCGTCGCGGGGCTCGCGGCCGGGTTGACGCTCTTCGCTGTGCTCCTCGCTCTGTGGCGTCTGGTCGGTCATGTAGGGCCTCCCTTCGGTCGGCAGGTTTCAGGTCTCAGGTCGTCGGGGCGGTTCGCGAAC
>DATACV010000060.1:0-5439 GCA_036258875.1 Rubrobacteraceae bacterium | reverse complement strand
CAGCTGACCGCTATCAATACCCGTAGTGCTTCAGGAGGGGGAGAGTCAGGGCGGTGACGAGCGCCTTGTTGCGTGGGCTCATCTTCGAGATCCACTCGCGGTCGGGGCGCAGCTCGACGGCGCCGGTCTCGAAGCGGTTGGGGTTACCCGAGACGGTGTGGCTCACCCCGAGCTTAACCTCCCGCTCGCCGACCAGCGGCGGCTCGGCATCAGCTTCGCCGACCAGGCGGAGTATCTTCTCGAAGCTCTCGCGGGGGGCCGACACGAAGTCCTCGTAGCGGATGCGGAGGTACCTCTCGGGGGTGCGGCGCCAGAGGGCCTCGGCCGAGGCGTTCCAGGAGTCCCAGAGGGCCGAGCTCTTGGTCGGGCTGAAGCGGACCATGTGCTCCCTGGTGTCCGTGTCCGGCTGGGGCTTCTTCTTCGACCAGGAGTAGGCGGCGGCCCTGGGGTCCCTGACCAGGTGCAGGGCGTAGAAGTCCACCCCGGGGACCATGCCCATAGCGAACCCGTGCGCCGGCTCCTTGGAGGAGTCCACGATGACGCGGCTGCCCGTGACCTCCCCTATGGCCTCGTAGAGTCTCCCGTAGGAGATCAGCAGCTTCTCCAACCGCTCGGCGAGGGTGCGCCGTCCCTTCTCCGTCAACATCGAGGGGATATGCCGGGTGCGGGTCCCGAGGTTCTGCAGCCGCATCATCTCGCGGGGGTCTACCCCGTCCATGCCGCCGTAGGCCTCGTCCATCACTTTCGTCCAGACCGGGCACTCGCGAAAGGGCCTACCGCAGCCGCAGAGGCGGTTCTCGATCACGTTGTGGCGCCAGATGAAGTTCAGCTCGCCCCCTGAGAAGAAGCCGGGGATCTGACCCAGAGAGTTGGAGAGGATGGTGCTCCCGCTGCGCCCGAGCCCTACCACGTAGAGGACCTTCACTGGCGCGCTAGCCACGATCCTCCCCCCCGCGGCCACGGCGCAGGACGCGCAGCGCCACGTCGCGGAACGCCCCGATAAACTCCCTGTCGGTGTCGTTGAGGCCGAAGAGCAGGAGGAGGACCAGGTACCCCAGGCCGAAGACGGCGCCCACGACGGCGATGGTCGCGAGGAAGCCGGGTAGGGGCACGACCTGCCCGACCAGGAAGGCCGCGGCCGCGGCGAGTAGGCCGGCGGCGAGAGGCTTCAGCCAGGCCCAGCTGTAGGGCCAGAAGCCGAGGCGCCGCTTTACGGCGAGCATCGTCGCCGTGTTCTCGGTGGTTATGGCCGAGGCCATGCCGAGGGCGGCCCCGAGTATCCCGAGGGAGGGGACGAGGGCGAAGCTCACGGCGACCCCGAAGAGGGCGGCGGCCGCGGTCGCGATCATGGCGACGTTCTGGTTGCCCGTCATCGCGAGCATGCGCGGGGTGGGTCCGACCGAGGAGCTGTAGAGCTGGGCCGCGGAGACGATGATCAGGGCCGTCCAGCCCGCCGTGAAGTCCGGGCCGAAGATCGCGAGTATCTCCCTGGAGAGGAGCACGATGGGCAGAAAGAGCGCGAAGGCGCCCGTGAAGATCCAACGCGACACGTCCTTGTAGAGCCGCCCCAGGTCCTCGAGCTCGCCCCTGGCGTAGAAGCTGGAGATTATGGGCGAGAAGATGCCCGAGAAGGCGAAGCGCACTATGGTCGAGAGGGTAGCGGTGCGGGCCGCGGCGGTGAAGATGCCGACAGGCCCGGCGGCGGCGAACGCGCCCATGACCCAGACCGCCGACCAGGTGTTCAGGTACTGGGCCCCCGTGGTGATGCTCATCGGCACCGAGACGGCGAAGAGCTCTTTCGTCTCGAACCTGGCGGGGACCTTGTTGTCGAAGAGCGGCGGGAAGAGCTTCCTCAGGAAGTACACGGCGACGAGGGAGCCGAGCAGCATCGAGGCGCCGTAGGCGGCGATGGTGCCGACGATGCCAGCCCCCAGGAGGTAGAAGACTGGGACCAGGGCGAGGAAGAGCGCGGGCCGGATCATCTGCTGCACGTAGCTCGCGTAGGTCACGGTCTGGAAGCCCTGGGTGGCCCACAGGACCATCATCATGAAGGTGAAGAAGGGCAGGGTTACGGCGAACGCCTTAAGGACGGTCTCCATAAAGGGCTTGTTGTAGTACGACTCGGCCGCGAGCCCCGCCCCGAAGAACATGACGGCGGAGAGGACCAGGCTCAGGACGAGCGTCACCGCGATGGCCTGGATGATGGTGCCCCGCACCCTCGGGGTGTCCTCCCTGGCCTGGTGGTGGGCCACGTAGCGCACCACGCCGTTCTCCATCCCGAACCGGGCGATGATCTGGGCCCCGTTCACCGCGGCGACCCCGAGGGAGTAGAACCCGAACGCCGCAGGGCCGAAGAGGCGCGCGATCATGACCTGCGTCAGGTATCCGAGGACGCGCCCTACCCCCTGCCCGGCCGTGCTGATGCCCGCCCCGCGCGCTACCCGTGCCACGTAGGTGTCGCCGCCTGGCGAATCGCCTATGGCGTCCGTCGCCGCGACCTCCGGCGTCCCCGAAGGGGCGTCGCCGGCCGCGTCGGGGGGCCGTCCGGCGGAGCTACCCACGCGGGATTCCGGATCTCCGTCTCCTGACCACGGCGCGAGATTATAGTGGTTTGCTCCCGCCGTTGGTCCCCGGGCCGAAGCCCGCCTCTCGCGCCGGAAGCGCGAGAGCCCTTCTACGAGCACCGCGAAGCCCAGCCACGCCCACCCGAGGCCGAACAGGATCCACAGCGCCGCCCCGAACTGCCCCAGGTCCCTCCAGAACGCCACGAGGCCGCACAAAGCCCCGAGCGCGAAGGGCAAGACGCCCCAGACCGGGAGCGTTTTCTCCCTCCCAGCGCCGACGCCGAACAGGAGGGAGCCAACCGCGAGGACGACGAGCCCTACCCTGAAGGCGCGGTAGGCCGGCGCCGTCATGATGTAGCGGTCGTCCAGCTCGAGCCAGAACTGGCCCACGTCACCGATGAGGATCAAGATCAGGCCGAGAAGCGCCACGAGGAAGCCGATCTTCCCCAGCCACCCCCAGCGACCGCGGACGAAGAGGGAGAGCCCGAGGAGGCCCGCGAGGAGCAGCAGCGGGGCAGAGGGGAAGAGCTTCCAGAAGAAGTTGGGGGTGTGGAACCTCATCTCGGAGAGGTGGACGCCTACAGGAGAGAGCGCCCACAGCACGCCCCCCGCCGGCACGCACAGCAGCGCGCTCCACCGCAGCAGAGACGAGAGCGTCCTCGGCACCAACTCAGTACCTCGGCGGCGGGCCGCCGGCGTCGCCTATGACGTACTCGTCGAACATCCGCTCGACCACTTCGGGGTTGTCGCCCGCCACGTCTACGTTCATCCGGGGGTCGGCGCTCAGGTCGTAGAGCCTCGCATCCGCCCCGTCGTTGCGGCTCAGCATGACGAAGCGGTCGTCGCGCGTCCAGACGTACTCGTCGTAGCCCAGGGTGAAGTGGTTCCTCTCCTGCGGCTGCCTGCCGTCGAAGAGGACGGAGAGGTCCTGGCCTTCCATCGGCTGCTCCGGCTCCAGGCCGAGGAGGCCGAGGATGGTGGGCGCGACGTCGTGGGTAGAGGCGAAGAAGTCGCTCGTCTCCCCTCCCCTGTTGCCCTCGGGGTGGCGAACGAAGAACGGGATGTCGGTGAGCTCGGGGTAGAGGGCCCAGAACGGCTTGCCCGTGGCGTCGTGCTCGCCGAGGGCTACCCCATGGTCCGAGAGGACCACCAGCGCCGTCTCGCTCGCGAAGCTCGAGGAATCCAGGGTCTCGAGGAAGCGGCCGAGCCAGCGGTCGGTCATGGTTACCTCGGCGGCGTAGAGCGCCCGCATCCGCTCGAGCTCCCGCTCGTCGATCCAGCCCGCGTCGTCGTATTCGGGCACGATCGGCTCGGGGCCGGAGTAGCCGTCGTCGTACATGGAGACGTACCTCTCGGGCGGGTCCCAGGGCTCGTGCGGGTCGAAGCAGTCCACGACCAGGAAGAACGGCTGGCCTCTGTCGGCGGTCCGGAGGAACTCCGTGGCCATGGTGAACACTCTGGGGGCGAAGTAGTCCTCCTCGGAGTCTCTGTCCCGGGTGTTCGCGATGTACTGGCGGACCTTGTCCTCCATGCTCCGGGAGTTGCCGGGGACCGTCAGCCGGTCCACCGCCTCCTGCGAGACCCGGGTGGTCGGGCGGTAGCGGTCGCGCTCCTGTCCACGGACCCAGTCGAAGACCTTGAAGCCGCGCTGGAAGTTCATCGAAGCCTTGAACAGGTGGTGCGTGTCCGAGAGGAGGACTGTGTTGAAGCCCTGCCGCAGGTTGAGGAACTCCGCCAGGGTCGTCTGATCCTCGGGGATGTGCTGCCAGCCCGCCGGCATGAAGTCCTCCCCCTCGGGCGGCTCCCAGTCCCTGAAGGGCCAGGTCCTCAGGCCCGTGTGGATGGCCCTGCGCGCCGGGATGGTCGGGATAGACTCGGGGTAGGCGCGGGTGAAGCGCAGGCTCCCTCCGGCCAGCGCGTCCAGGTTGGGGGTCCTGATCCGGTCGTTGCCGTAGACCCGGACGTGGTCCTTCCTCAAGCTGTCCAGGATCACGAGTATCGCGTTCATTCCGTCCCTCCGCTCGGAAGGTAGCCGTAGTTCGAGCCCGCGACGGCGCCCTGCAGGTGCCGCGCGCGCAGCAGCATATTCTAAAGGAATAAACTGGCTCGTCACCGCGGGGGGAAGCCTCAGTCCGGCTTGAGCGTCAGGCGAACCACTCGAGGGTCCTTCGCAGCCCCTTATCGGCAGGTACGCGAGGCTCCCAGCCCAGGCCTTCGACCGGAGCCCTTCTCCAGACGTTCTTGCGCCGGTAGAGATAGCCTCACCACACCGTTTAATATGCCACACGCCGGGCGCGCCGGGGCACCCGACCGCCGAATAGCCCGAATTATGTATTGAATGGTTGGCTGAACCGGGGTAAACTGTTGTTTGTTACATCGCTAACGATGTCGAGGGGGTGACACCAGGGGCAAGTATGGCTGAAGTGCCTGACACAACAGGGTCGAGCAAGACGAGAAGTGGAGGAATGATGAGGAAGCTGAAGCTATTGGTGGCGACGCTGGCGATGACGCTATTGCTTGCGGCGCCGGCGTTCGCCCAGACGGACTTCTTCGGGTTCAACGATTTCCAGGGCGTCACGTACGGCGGCAACTGCGTCGTCGACGACTTCGCCGAGATCTGCACCGTTCCCCTCGGCGGCGGCGGTTTCTAGGTCGAGGAACGAGAGTCGAGGGCTCTGAAGGTACTCGGGATCATGCTGGTGGCGACCCTGCTGCTGGCTTCCCCGGCCTTCGCGGTAGTCTTCGAGGCCGAAGCCGGGTTCTCGACCCCGGCCGAGCTCGAGGGCGCCGGCTTCGACCTCGAGGTCGGAGGGTTCATAGGCGACGACTAGTCGCCAACAGCTCACAGCGCGGGGCTGGCCGGAATCCGGCCAGC
>DATACV010000059.1:0-13293 GCA_036258875.1 Rubrobacteraceae bacterium | reverse complement strand
GCCATCGTCGAGCACATAGGCGGCATCATCGACGAGCTGGAGAAGCCCCCGATCATCATCGGCCACTCCGCGGGCGGAGTGCTCACCCAGATCCTGCTCGATCATGGTTACGGTGCCGCGGGCGTGGCGATAGACTCGGTGCCCGCGGAGGGCATAAGGGTGGTGCCTGTCTCGCAGATCCGCTCGCTCTTCCCGATCTTGAAGAATCCCGCCAACCGCCACAAGGCCGTAGGGTTCACCCCCGAGCAGTGGCACTACGCCTTCACCAACACCCTAAGCCGGGAGGAGTCCGACGAGGTCTACGAGCGCTACCACATCCCCGCCTCGGGCAGGCTGGTGTGGGTCGGGGCCACCGCCAACTTCACCCCAGGACACCAGGAAGCCTATGTGGACTTCACCAACGAGGATAGGACGCCGTTGCTGTTCATAGCGGGCGGCGAGGACAACATCATGCCGCCGGCGGTCAACCAGTCTAACGTCAAGCACTACCGCCACGCCGAGAGCCCCACGGACTACAAGGAGTTCGAGGGACGCTCGCACCTCAGCGTCATCGGGGGCGAAGGCTGGGAGGAGGTCGCCGACTACGCCCTGGAGTGGGCCGAGGCGAACGCAACACGTCCCGCGGCCTGAGCGTAGCTCACGGGCTATTCACCCGACCTCCTTGCAGGTAGGGTTCTCGGAAGTCCGCATGAATATCAGGGTTCGGGATCGAGTTTGAGTATATGCCTTGCGCGGGTACGAAACCTTGCGTGGGATAGGGCTAATACAGTGGGAAGCGAAGTACCACCCGACCCTCGTAAGGAGGTAAGACGCATGGCCGACGACAAGCTCCAGCAGAAGCTGGTCGAGTATGTCCAAGACGCCCATGCCATGGAGCAGAACGTTTCCACGATGCTCGACTCGATGATCTCCACCACAGACGACCCCGAGATCCGCAGCATGCTCGAGCACCACAAGCAGCAAACCGAGGAGCACGAGCGCAGGCTGCGCGAGCGACTGGATGCCATGGGAGCAGGCACCTCGACGACCAAGGAAGTCGGGGGTATAGGCGCCGCGCTCTTCAAGGGCGTGGGCGACATGGCTCGCACAGACAAGCCGGGCAAGAACGCAAGAGACGGCTTCATGACCGAGCACATGGAGATAGCGGCCTACGAGTTGCTCGAGCGTTTGGCCAAGAGGGCAGGCGACCAACAAACGGCCGAGGTGGCGCGGCTAAACCGTGACGATGAGCGGGCGATGGCCCGGAAGATAGACTCGAACTGGGACAGGTTCCTCGACCTCACGCTGGCGACGCCAGGCTTCCTGGCTCAGTAGGCGCATTATTCGCGACTGGAAGGGCAGGGGACCCAGAGGACCCCTGCCCTCCTCCTTGCCTTATTCACCCGAGTACCTAGAGAAACCGTCCGAAAAGTCTCTGAAGTACCCGTGGAGTAGCCCTACGGGGTCCTAGGACGCCCTTTTTTGGCCGATTTCGTGTCCCGCATGTCGGCCAAATTCGCGGTCGGGGCGTTGCTCGTACCCCTTTTCGGACAGTTTCAGAAGGAAGCGTTCTCGGAAGCTCGTATACCGGATCGTGCATAACCTCTTACCCATACACCCTCCTACCCACCCTGGCGCCCACAATTCACCCCCGGCGACGGCGAGCTTGTAACACGGTCGAGTAGATATACCGGATCCTGGATAGTAGTAGCGCGCCGCTCTCGGTCTGTTGAACCGGGGCTAAGGGGAGAAGGTCCACCGGCAGTGGCGCCACGTCTCGCACCGCGCCAGCGACGACGTCACATCACCCCCCCTAGAAGCGTCGGCACCACCCTAGACGGGGCGAAAGCCTCGCATCCTTGCGAGGGCAAGGCAAGAACACCGTGGGGAGAAGGACAAGAACTCTCCTCGGTATGGATAGCCAGGCGGTAGCTCACAGCATCGAGGCAAAATACAAGGATCTAGGCATCGGCCTAGCTGGCGCCGACGGTGGAGAATTACCCCTTGGCCGGCGCTTCTTGGAGAAGATTATTCAGATACCTTTTGTCATTCCGAGTGCTAACCCAGACACCTTTAATAGTTTCGCTAGGAGGACCCTTGGATTTGAGGAGGAACCGGAAGGTCCTGCAACTAACAGACATGAAGTAGCGGAAGCCGAGGCACTAATCGGAGAAGAGCAGGAACGTGGTAAGTCGCTTGATGAGGCTGCCAAAGCGGTTACCGCGAGGTCAGATATTACGGCAGAAGCAATAGCGGAAGCGGAGGCAGATATTCGCGCTAGGTCCCTTGAAGACCTTGAGGAGGTGCGCCAGGCGGTTGCCGATGCCGTTCCATACCTAGGATATAACCCTCGCAAGATTAAGCGTTTCATCAACATCTTCAATCTACAGGCCCTGATCGCCAATCGGCGGGGATTGATAGACGATGGAACGATAGAGCTCGATCCGTTGGCCAGATGGGTAATCATTCCGACACGCTGGCCGGCTGTGCCCGAGGCGATAATGTCCGATTCTCGTTTCACTGGCCGTCTTCTCGAAGCGCACGATGCGCACAATGCTCTACACGATATTGAAGCCGAGTCGGAGCAAGCACAAACAACTCGTACTCAACTCGAGCTGTTGTTAACCGATCCAAGTATCAATGAAATGCACAAAGTCATTGACCTTGTCCGCTTGTTGGAGGATTTAGACGTTCCTGAGGATGGCCTGTTGCCTTACCTCTATCTAACTCGTTTGAGTAGCTAGTAGAGGTAAGCTGAGCTCGTGGCCTGTGCCGCCCATAGCTAGTGAGTTGAAAGACGCCTAGAGAAGGGGGCACCATTGCCAGGGAAGGCCAATAGTATTCAACAAGGCTCTTAGGACGGCTCCTGACGCGTCTGAGACTATCTTGGAGCCTCGTCCAGCCCGACCGCTATATCACCGTAGTTGGGAACATACGACGCGTACTTTGAAAGCGTGAACGCAACCGAGCTGTGCCTCATCGCTGGGCTTATTGACCTCACGTTTATACCCTGCTGCAGAGCCAGACAGCAGAACGTGTGACGCGTCGCGGCGTGGAACGTGGTCTTCGGCAAACCGGCCTTCCCCAGTAGAGGCTTGAACGAGCGGCACAGCAGATGGGACGGGTTGATAGGGCCGCCCACAGTGTTCGTGAATACCAGCGAGTCGGCCTCGGCCGGTAACCCTTCGGCTCTCTGACATTGTCGGTGACGCTCGAGTGCGTCTACTGCCCGTTGCGATAAGCCGATGCTTCTTCGGCTGTTCGAGGTCTTAGGCGGTTCGAACGTCTGCCCTCCGCGACCCGTGATGAGGGCACGTTGGACGCGCATAACCCTCCGGTCGAGGTCCAAGTCGGACCAGAACAATCCCCCCAGTTCCCCGATCCTTGCACCTGTGGTCAAACCCAAGACGTAGAGGGCGTTGTATCTGTCGCCTTGTGCCTTCGTGAGGAACAGTTTTGCCTCCTCGGCGCTGAATGGGCGTATCTCCGGGCCGGTACCCGCGGTGGGCTCACTTCCCTGCACACGTTGTGGTCGATCAGGCGCCACCGCAGCGCGTGGTTGAGGGCGGACGATAACACGCCATGTATCCGCCTTACCCTCGCCGCCGACAAGCCAACGTCCCGCTTCTGCGAGTACATCCGCTGGACGTGTTCGCCGGTCAGGTCTTTGAGCTTCTTGTTTCCGAATGCCGGGAGCAGGTGCAAGCGCGCGATGTCGCGGTAGGTTTCCAGGCTGCGCCTCTTCATGGTGTCCCTAACCGCGTCGTCGTACTGCGCGAAGAACTCCCGCACCGATATGTTCGGCGTGGTGGGCGTAGTGCGGGGTTCTTCGTCGTTCGCTATGGCCTTGGTCAGCTTGTCGGCGGCTTTCTTGCGGGTGCTCCCGTAGACGCTGTGCCTGGTCCCGCCTACCCAGTACCTGGCTTCCCACCGACCGTCCGATCTTTGGCGTGGGCGGCTACCCTCGCCGTTGCCGTTCTTCCTCGCCACAAACCACCTCCGGTGATCCGTGGTTCGGTGCGGTGGGGGTCAACCGTGGGGGTCAAACCCTACCGAAGGCGCGAAACCCGCTTTTTTACGGCCCCCTAGAGGCCAAGGACATCGCCCTCTCACGGCGAAAACCCGGGTTCGAATCCCGGTGGGGCCACTCGGAGCAGCCCGCCAGGAGGCGGGCTTTTTTCGTGCCGTCTGCCTAACGAGGCCGGTGGCCACGGCGTCTCACGCTACGCCGCCCACACACCGGAGTAGTCAACTCGCCAGCCCGACGTGGGGCGAGAATGTGCAGCATCCCTGACCCCCGCAGAGACGTAAAGACTACTGATGCTTCGGTTTCCACGTACTCCGGTGGATCGCAGCACAGGACGACGGGCGACCCTACGTCAACGCCTCGACGCGATCACCGACCCGGATCCTGGCGCCCCAGAGTATGTCGGCTCGCAGCCCGCCGCGGTGTACGAGGCCGCGCAGCACCCCAGGTCCTGTTTGCCGTTCGATGTAGGACGTTGGAATGCTAGAACGCGGCCGCACCGGGACTGGCCTCGCTCGCGGCAAAGAGGTTGGCGACCGTGTACAGCCGCCGCTCGCCCGCCTCCCCGCCGCCGATCTCTGTGCCGAATACCGGTACCAGGATGCGCTGATACCCCGGGCCCTCGAAGTGGTCAAGGGTGGGCAAAGCAGTCGCCAATGAGGGGCGGTCAATACCTGCACCGCCACGGCGTCTCCCCCGACCCGAGGGCGGAACCCGGGATAACCGAGGGCTGCGCCCCATCCCACCGGGAGGAGATCACCCTCGATCAGGCCGTCCGTCCACTCGCCCCCCAGGGGCGCGACGACGTGATGATTGGGTCGGCCCGGGGCGAGCGTGTCGTAGACCGCCAACGTGTGGCTGGTTTTGAAGGGGGCATCGAGCCGACGCTCGGCGCGGCGGCCGTCCGATCCTGCCGCGCTACCCGATGCATCGCCCTGGCGGCGTGCCGCGTTCGCTGCGGCCACCAGACGCCTCACTGCGGGCAGTGACATATCATCCACAGTTACACCCGTTGCCTGTCGTACTCTGACTTTTTTCGTGCTTATCGCTCCCCAATATCCGTGGGAGGCCGGTCGTGCTTCTCCTCGGGGACCTCGCTCGCCTCTTTGCCTATATTCCGGGTCTCTTCCCACTTGCGGCGATCTCCTTCGTCCGCCTCTTCGCTCACGTTGCGGGTGCGCTCTTCGCGCACCTCGCGGCCCTTCTCGAACCTTTGCGGGTCTACTTCTCTCCCCATCTGTCTCCTCCGGATGTGCCTGCTCTCCCCCATTGTAGCCACGCGTTTAGCTGCTTGACGGCTTCCCGGAGAAGATGGTAGAAACAAAGCTGCACCGGGGAAGCGAGCTTCTTAGGAAGGTGGTGGCCCCGGTGTTTTTCTTGCCCGGATCTCGCGGCCCGCTTCGGAACGGGTCCTCTCATAGCAGGAAGAGGAGCGCGAAGCCTGCCCCCACGAGCGCGCCAGCTAGCGTCTCGGGGAGCGTGTGGGCCCCGAGCGTGACGCGGGACCAGATCACGAGCGGCAGCACGGGAAGAAAGACGATCCCTGGTGGACCGAGAAGCAGGATCCCCGCGGCGGCGGCGTGCCCGGCGACGGTGCAGTGGGCGCTTGCCTTGAAGAAGAGGGTAAGCAGGGCGACGGCCGCGCTCGCCAGCCCCATCGAGAGCGTCAGGAGAGAGAGGTCCGGCGAGGCGCCGAGCAGGAACAGGACGGCGAGCAGGGCCACGAAGGCGGAGAGCAAGAACACCGCGGGCGTGAGGCGTTCTGCGCGGGCGGAGATCCAGAAGTCCCCCACGCGCGCCCGGCGCCGCATGATGAGCACGAAGGCGGCGACCGCAGCCGCCGCGAGTAGCTCGACGACGACGTACAGCAGCGCCCTGGGGAACGGGCTTTGCGCGAGCGCCACGGCGAGGAAGAGCGCGGTGAAGATGACGAAGGGGTTGAGCACGTCCGTGAGGATGCGCGCCAGGGTGCTGGGGGACATAAGGGCTAGAATCTAGCACGTGCAGATAGGGCGCACACCCGACGAAGACGTTCTCACGCTGTGGTACGAGCTGGGGCGCCTGTACGCGGGTGCGGCGGGTGGCGGGCAGCGGGCGACGAAGCTCGGCTTCACGGTGGTGTGCGTGGTGGGGGCGCTGGTGCTCCTCTCCGCGCCGCTGATCGGCACGGCGTGGGCCGGTCCCTTCGCGCCGGCCATACCGGTCGCGGCGGGGCTGCTCTCGGGCGGCGGGATGTACTTGCGCCATCGGACGAAGCTGCGGGAGCGCGTCGGCGAGGTGAGCGAGATGCTCGGGGCCCGGGGCCTCGACGCCAGGCGGCCCGCGAGGGACGGTCTCGGGGTCTACTACGACGCGCAGTTGATCCTGCTCAGGAGCGAGTACGAGTACCTGCTCCTGCGTGGCGCCGCAAAGAGCGCTCGCCTCTTCGAAGAGTCGTTCGGGTTCACGCCGGAGGACCCCTTCGAGACCGGCCCCCTCAACGTCGCCCCGGACACGGAGGGGATGCGGCTGTTGCGGGAGCGCTGGGAGCGTCGCCTCGCGGCGAGGAGGCAGCGCGGGATCGAGCCGCCGGCGCTCGGCCTGAGGGAGCACTCGGCCTACCGCGTCTTCCCGAGGGAGATGACCGTGCCGGCGGAGCTGGCGACGCGCCGGGCCTACCTGACCATCTCGCGCGGGCTGCTCCGCGAGCGCTACGGGCGGGACCCTCGCAAGAGGCTGGGCCCCATGCCGCAGGCGCTCAGGCGCCGGGTCGAGCGCGACCTCGACGAGTACGCTTCTCTCACCAGGAGGCCAGCCCGGCCGTCGTGACACGAAGGAAGATCAGGGCGAGGCTGATCGGCAAAAAGCCGACCAGCGCCGTGACCACCGCCGTGAGGAACGAGGTCCGGTAGACGGTCCGGACCGCGATCCCCATCAGCACCATGAGGGCGTAGGTTACGGCGAAGGCGCCGACTATCGGGACCCAGGCCAGGATCAGGGCCCCGAAGGCGTACGCCGCCGCGCGGTAGACCTCCCGGAAGGTCCCCACCTTCCCGACGAAGGTCCTGATGGAGAGCAAGTAGACCGCCGCCACGACGCCGACGGCGAGCGGCGAGAACAGCGCGAAAATGAGAGCCTCTAACGCCGTCACGCCGACCTCGCCCGCGCTCAGCTCCCCGAAGATCAGGTTCGAGACTATGGCCACCGCAGCCGTCAGAGCCGCCGTCACGGCCCCGACCAGCAGCACGAAGACGGCGGGCTCCCTCAGCGGCCCCTCGGGCGAGAAGCCAAGGTAGAAACGTCTCGGGGAGAACAGGACGGCCCGGAGCACCGCGAGGGCGCTGGACAGGGGATGTCGCAGGTTCAACTCGGGGGCTGCGGTCTCAGGCACGAAACGATTATACCGGGGTGGTGTCAGATCTTCGTGAGATCTCGCACCCGACCGGGCACGGCCCGTTCCGGGCTGCGATGGCGATCCACGCCGCCGTTTCGGATGTCGTGTAGCGCGTAATGCCTGCGGCCCATCCGGAAAGCCTCAACTTTATACCCGTCCCCACAGCCAAACCCGGTTAGCGATCGAACTCGAGGGAGCCGCCCGCGCACGCGGTCGCGTGAGAGCGGACCACGAGCCCATAGGGTCGAGACTTCCGGCGGCGAGGTCGACCCCTCCCCCGGCCCGGGCGGACCAGGGATGTTTCCTGGCGCACCAAAAAGGTAGAACTTGCTTGCGAAATCGAGGCGCGAAACTTAGAATCAGAGGCCCTACGTGGGTGGCGGAGAGGTGCCATAACTTGTTCTTGCTGTTCGTAGCTCTGATACTGACGGTCGAGATCCTGGCCCTCGCCGTGCTCGGGAACGTGGCGCCCGAGGCGCCGGTTCTGGTCTTCGTCCCGATAGTCCCGCTCACGCTCGTCGTCGCGCTGCTAGCGCGGCGCTGGACCTCCAGCGCCACCTTCAGGATGCGCGCGATCTCCCCCGAGGCCATCGCCGATTACGGGGGCGAGCGCCACCAGGCCGATTCCCCCGAGACACTCGCCCGCTCCATCGTCGAGCGGGCGACCGAGATCCGCCGCACCCTCTCGGAAGAGCCCTCCGAGATAAGGGTCGAGATGTGCACGCTCGGCTACAAGGCGTGCGTGAACGACATGATCACGCTCACCCACCTGACCAACGAACAGCTCCCGAACGCCGGCTTCCTCAGGCGCATGCGACTGCGCAGGGCACGCAACAAGGCAACCGACGCTCTCGCCGAAGCCAGGAACTCCCTCCCCCCCGGCGCCCTGCGCGCCACCAGGCAAGAACAGCAGTAGCTGTTCTTGCCGCTGTAAGCTATACGGCCACTATCTCCCGCACCTCGGGGACCTCGCGCCGGATAAGGCCGTCTATGGCGTAGGCGAAGTCGAGCTGCGAGAGCGGGCAGCCCTTGCAGGCGCCGAGCATCTGGATGCTGACCGAGCCCGTCTCCTCGTCGCAGGCGACGACCCGGGCGTCTCCCCCGTCGGCCCGCATAGCCGGGCGCACCTTGTCCAGCGCCTCCTCGACCCGACTCCGCATGTCGCGCTTCTCGGCCATACGTAGGCCGATTATATACGAGCGTCAGGGACGGTTTGCGGGAGGGTAGCCTAGTAGAATGGGGCTCATTACAGGCGCGAATCCGTCCTCTGGAAGGAGCCGCATGGACAGCAACGACGGGCGAACACTCCTCATCATCAGCGCGCCGCAGCACGACGCCGCGGCCTACCACCTCTCGGGATTCCTGGCGCCGGACCCCGTGATCTGCCTCCGGGCTGCCGGCAGGAGGTACCTCGCGGTCTCGTCCCTGGAGTACGGGCGGGCCGAGAAGGAGGCGCCTGTTGACGAGCTGGTCTCCTTCGAGGAGCTGGAGCTGATAAAGCTCGCCAAAGAGCTGAAGAGCGGCTCCCGCGCCTTCGCCGCGACCGCGGCCAACCTCATCAAGAGGGCCGGGGCGGAGGGCTCGCCAGTCGTCGTGCCCCCGCACTTCGGGGTGGCCTACGCCGACGAGCTCAGGGCACGCGGGGTCAGGGTCGAGCCCGACGGCAGGCTCTTCGCCGAGCTGCGGCGCGTCAAGACGGAGGCGGAGATCTCGAAGATCGAGGAGGCCCAGAGGGCTGTCGAGGAGGTCTGCGCGCACGCGGTCGGGATACTCGAGGAGACGGAGGTCTCCGGCGACGGGACGCTCCGCTGGCGCGGGGAGCCCCTCACCAGCGAGATCCTGCGCTCCGAGATAGACGTCGAGCTCCTGAGGCGTGGCTGCACCTCCGACGAGGGCACCATAGTGGCTGGCGGCGCTCAGGCGGCCGACCCGCACGAGAGGGGTAGCGGGCCTCTGCGGGCGGGGGAGGCGATCATCCTCGACATCTTCCCCCGGGACCAGGAGAGCCGCTTCTACGCGGACATGACCCGCACCTTCGTGAAGGGCGAGCCGGGCGAAGGCTTGCAGAACATGTACGACGCGGTGCTCGAGGCCCAGGAGACGGCGCTCTCGATGATAAGGGCCGGGGTGAACGGCCGCGACGTCCACGACAAGGTCTCGGACGTCCTGCACGAGAGGGGCTACAAGACCGGCAAGCACGACCAGAAGCCGGGCGCGCCGCTTACCGAGGGTTTCTTCCACGGCACGGGGCACGGCGTGGGCCTGGAGGTCCACGAGGCCCCGCGCGTCTCGACCGCCGACGAGGAGCTCAAGAGCGGCGACGTCGTCACAGTCGAGCCCGGCCTCTACGAGCCGGGGGTTGGCGGCGTCCGCATCGAGGACCTCGTCGTCGTCACCGACGACGGCTGCCGCAACCTGACGAAGTTCCCCAAAGAGTTCAGGGTCGGGTAGCCGAGCGAAGAGATCGGAGGGATCGCTTTGGAGAGCAAGCGCCTGGACGCGGAGGTCTCCTTCTCGGAGGAGAAGATGAAGAAGAACAGCCTCTTCGACTCCCCGCACCTCTTCTACGACGCCTACTGCCTCCTGCCCGGCCAATCGCAGAAGGTCCACGCCCACGAGGGCTCGGACAAGGTCTACTACGTACTGCAGGGGACCGGTCGCTTCACGGTAGGCAGCGACGAGGAGGACCTCGGCGAGGGACACGCCGTTATCGCCCGCGCGGGCGTACCGCACGGCGTCCGCAACGAGACGCAGGGGAACCTCGTCCTCCTCGTCACTATGGCGCCCAGGCCCTCCTGAGCGTATGGCCTCGAACGAGATGCCCGGTCCTCCTCACGTCCTCCTCTTCGAGGAGGTGGTCCCCGGCGCTCGCCCGCTCGCCATCCTCCTGGACGACCGTCCGGCCGTGCCGCTCTTCGACTCGGAGGCGAAGGCGCGGGACTTTATCTCCTCCACCGGCTTCGGGCCCGACCTCGAGCCGGTAGAGGTCTCCAGCGCCGGTCTCATCCGGGCGCTCGAGTCGGTCGAGGACGAGGTCGAGTACGTCGCCCTCAACCCGCCTCCCGCCACAGAGGAGGGCGGTATGAGGGTGAGGATGGGGTCCCTGCGGGAGCTCGTGGACGCCCTCGAGACGAGCCGGGGCGGGGACGACCTCTTCGGGCTCGGTCTGGGCGATTCGTATTGACGCCCACCGGGGCGTCTCTACAACGGTGGATGCGCCTATGGTGGCGGAAGCCTCTGACCAGCACCCGGTATCAGGGGCTGTCGAGGGCGCCGAGGCGGCGCTCGCGCACGGTCAGCGCGTCGCCCCGGCGGTCCAGGGCAGCGTACGCGGGTCCGGCTGCCGCGACGAAGGCGTCGAAGGTGGCGCGGGAGCGCCAGCGGTCGATGGTGAGGTAGCGCGCGGGCCTGTCCGTGTCCCGGAAGAGAAGGGTCTCGACATACCCGTCCGCCTGTCTGAAGAGGCTTGCCCATTCACCGTCGGCGCCGTAGAGGCCCTCGAAGGCCGCGGCCTGTTCCGGGTGGACCTCGTACTCCCAGAAGATCTCGTACACGTGCGGGGATTATACGGCTGAAAGCGGTTTGCGAGAGGTTCGCGCCTTCCACGGGGCAAGGTATTGAGGTTATTAGGCTTTGGGGTGAGGGAGCCGGGACCCTACAGATCTAAAGACCCAGGTGCCTCAAAGCCTGATCCGGAATCCCACCCTCTCCGCGACCGCGTCAGTAGCCCATGGCGGCGCCCTCGCCGCGCGGGTCGGCGCCGCCGGTGAACCGGACGGGGTTCCCGTCACGCCCGTACTCGATGGTGAGGGCGTGGGCGTTGCCGATCTCCGGCTCCTCGTAGAGGTTGTGGCCCATGGCCGAGAGCTCGCCCTGCACGGAGGCGGGGATGCCGGGCTCGACCAGGAGCAGGTCCGGTATAACGAAGCTGAACCGGGGGGATGCTATGGCCTCCTGTACGTCCATGTCGAAGGTCAGGACGTTGTTGAGCATCTGCGGCGTCGTCTGCAGGATGGTGCGGCCGCCCGGGGTCCCGACGGCCATCCCGGGCCGGCCGTCGCGCATCACGAGCGTCGGGGCGAGAGCATAAGGGATCTGGCGCCCCGGCGCCGCGTCGAAGGGGTTGCCCGCCGGCTCGAAGCGGGCCCAGGCTACCTCGTCGTTAAGCCAGATACCGGTCCCCTCGGGCATGACCTTGCTGCCGAAGACGTTGCCCAGCGTCTGGGTCGAGCTGACCACGTTTCCCTCCCGGTCAGCGACGACGAAGTGGGTGGTGTGCTGGCGCGTGTCGGGGGAGACGGCGGGCGTGTAGCCGGTTGGCGAACAGCTCAAGGCCGAGTCGGACTCTATGGGCGGGTCGTAGGGTGAGGCCCGAGTGAAGTCTATCTTCTCTGCCTCGCTGGCCCAGTACCGCTCGGAGAGGAGCAACTCCAGGTCCGCCTGCCCGGTCTCCGGGTCGGTGTAGCGCGTAGCCTGGGTGAAGAACCCCTTGGAGATCTCCGTGAGCGCGTGCACGTAGGAGACGCTGTTGTGGTCGGACGGCCCCATACCGAACTGGCCCAGCGTCCCGAGCCGGGCGAGCATGCCCCACGAGGTGGCAGGGGGGGAAGCGGTGACGACGCTGTAGTCTCCCTGGTCTATGCCGATGGTCTCGCGCCACCGGGCCCGGTTGGCGCGCAGGTCGTCGAGGGCGAGCGAACCTCCCCGCCGCTGCACCTCGGAGACCATGACCTGGCCCAGCTCGCCGCCGTAGACGACCCCGGCGCCGCGGTCGGCTATGAGCCTGAGCGAACCGGCGAGGTCCCGCTGCACGAGGAGATCCCCCGCCGCGAGCGGGGTCCCGTTCTGGCCGTAGATGGCCTGCGCGTTGGCGGGGAAGGCACCGTACTCCGAGCCGAGCCAGCCTGCCAGCTCCCCGCCGACGACGAAGCCGTCCTCGGCGTACCTTATGGCGGGCCCGAAGAGACGGTTCCACTCCAGGTCGCCGTACTCCTCGGACATGGCCTCCCAGGCGTTCAGGTTGCCCGGCGTCGCGACGACGGGGGCGCCGCACCGGTTGTCCTGGTAGTTCGGGGTCGGCGGGCGGAAGATGGAGGGGTCGAGCGCCTCCGGAGTCCTGCTGCCTACCTCGAGGAAGCGCGTCTCTCCGCCCTCGGCGTCGTAGACCACGATCGCGCCGTACCCGCCGACCCCGCTCATCATCGGCTCGACGACGTTGAGGGCCGCAGAGACCGCCACCGCCGCGTCGAAGGCGTTCCCGCCGTCGTCCAGGATCTCGAGCCCCGCCTTCGTAGCGAGCGGGTGCGCGGAGCTGACCATCCCATTCGTCCCGACCGCCGGTCTGTTAGCCGTGTTCCTGCTCGCCGGCCCCTGGTCGGGAGCCGCTTCCTGCTCCGCGGTGGTCTCGGGGGTCGTCGGCCCGTCTGTCTCCATGGGAGGACTGGTGTTCTGCGTCGTCCCTCTGTCGGATCTCTCCTCGCGGGAAACGTCGTCTTCTCTGGCGCCTGACCCTGAGCCGCAGGAGCAAAGCACGGCCAGCAGTAGAGCCAGTAGAAGGATCTTCAAGCTGCCCTCTCGGAGCACGCCCGGCAACCCCCCAAGGTCTCGAAACGCTCCTCCGGCGAGGCTACGCCTTGAGCCTTTCGAGGTATTGCTTGCGGAACTTCGCGACCTTCGGGGTGATCACGACCTGGCAATACGGCTGGTACGCGTTGTTCCGGTAGTACTCCTGGTGGTAGTCCTCGGCGATGTAGAACCTCTCGAACGGCGTCACCTCGGTGACTATGGGGTCGTCCCAGACGCCCTCTGCCTCCAGCTCCGAGATGAGCTCCTCGGCGACGCGGCGCTGCTCCTCGTCGTGGTAGAAGATGGCGGAGCGGTACTGCGGCCCGACGTCCGCGCCCTGCCGGTTCAA
>DATACV010000058.1:0-5346 GCA_036258875.1 Rubrobacteraceae bacterium | reverse complement strand
GACATGCAGCTCTCCCTCAACGAAGGGGGTCAGTTCGACGGCGTCCGGCGCACTGCCGAAACGACTACGCCCACCCGGCTCGAGGAATACCTGAAGGTCGCTCTGTCCCGGTGACAGGAGCATGAATACGGGAGGAGGACTCCAATGACCTCTATCCAAGCAGGGATCGGTTCGAAGGCCGTCGGGGAGCTGCGCTCCCGCTTCCGTGGCGCACTGGTGCGCCCAGGCGAGGAGGGCTACGACGAGACCCGCCGTATCTGGAACGGCGCCATCGACCGTCATCCGGCGCTCATCGCCCGGTGCGCCGGGGCCGACGATGTCGCCTGCGCCGTCCGGTTCGCGCGGGAGCGCGACCTGCTCGTCTCGGTCCGGGGTGGCGGTCACGCCGTCGCCGGACACGCCGTGTGCGACGGCGGCCTTATGATCGACCTCTCGCTCATGAAGTCCGTCCGTGTGGACCCAGAGGCGCGAACCGCTCGGGCGGCGGGTGGCGTCCTCTGGGGAGAGCTCGACCGTGCCACCCAGCGGTTCGGGCTCGCCACCACGGGTGGGATCATCAGCCACACCGGTATCGCGGGCCTCACGCTCGGCGGGGGCCTGGGGCACCTCATGCGCAAGCACGGCCTGACGGTCGACAACCTGCGCGGGGTCGACCTGGTTACCGCCGAGGGTGAGCGATTGCGCGTCGATGCCGAGAGCGAGCCGGAGCTCTTCTGGGGCCTCAGGGGAGGTGGAGGCAACTTCGGGATCGCCACCGCCTTCGAGTATCAGCTGCATCGGGTGGGACCCATGGTGCTTGGTGGACCGATCTTCTGGCCGCTTGCCGACGCGCGGGAGGTCCTGCGGTTCGTCCGGGACTTCGCCCCCGAAGCGCCCGACGAACTTGGCATCACCATCGCGGCCCGTCTGGCCCCGCCGATGCCGTTCTTGCCCGCCGATCAGTACGGCAAACCGGTGGTGATCCTGCTGCCGGTGTGGGCTGGCGACATCGCGGCGGGCCAGCGCACGATCGAACCGCTTCGCAGCCTGGGCACGCCGCTCGCCGAGGTGGTGCGTCCCGTCCCGTACCTGGCGATCCAGTCGATGCTCGACGCCGGTGCATCACACGGGATGCACTACTACTGGAAGTCGCACCGGCTCCCGGAACTCTCCGACGAGGTCATCGACGTGATCGTGAGCCGCGTCGAATCCATCGCGTCGCCCTTCTCGCAGGTCAGCGGATGGGCGGTCGGCGGGGCGGTCAGCCGGGCCGACCCCGACGCCACGGCGGTGGGCGAGCGCGAGGTCGGGTTCGAGCTGAACATCGTCGCAGCGTGGCCGCCGCCCGATCCCAATGGGCCTGGTCATACGGCGTGGGTTCGCGAGGGGTGGGAGGACCTGCGCCCGCACAGCGTGGGCGTGTACGCGAACTTCCTCTCGGATGAGGGCGCCACGGGCGTCGAGGCCGCCTACGGCGGGCGTCTCGCGCGCCTCACCTCGCTCAAGGACAGCTACGACCCGACGAACTTCTTCCGGATGAACGCAAACATCCGACCGAGCGATGGAGGTACACGATGACCGCCGTGTAGGACGCGATCGTGGTCGGCGCCCGCTGCGCCGGGTCGCCGACGGCGATGCTGCTCGCCGGCGAGGGCTACCGCATCTTGCGGTTGGACAGGGCCGGCTTCCTGCGCGACACTCTCTCTACTCACTACGTCCACCAACCGGGCGTCGCCCGCCTCAAGCGCTGGGGTCTGCCGGACGAGTCCTGTCCAGGAAATCCAGTAGCCTCTCCCGGTACTCGGGATGCTCGTGGGCCCCGACGTGTGCGTAGCCGTCGAGGCTCCAGAAGGTGGCTGCGGGGTGAGCCTTCGCCAGCCTCTCGGCGTGCTCGAAGGGGACTACCTCGTCGTCTCGGGAGTGGATGATCATTACCGGGACGCCCTCGCGGGAGAGTTGACCGGCCTCCTCCACTGGCCGCACGGCCCACGGGTCTATGCCCAGGAGATGCTGGCCGACGAGGAAGATGCCGGGGGTGAAGAAGGGCGGCAGGCCGCTTTCGTCCGGGATCCTCTCCCGCAGCAGCGGCGGTAGATCCGCGTAGGCGGACTCCTCCAGGACGGCCGCCACGCCTGTCCCGGGGGCCGCCTGGATGACAGCGGCACCGCCCATCGACCAGCCGTGGAGCACTACCTGCTCGGGAGCGTAGCCCCGCTTCTCCAGCCACGAGAGTGCCCCCTCCACGTCGCGCACCTCGCGGTAGCCGATGGTGACTCGCTCCCCCTCCGACTCACCGTGGGCACGCAGGTCGAGCATCAGCACGTCGAAGCCTGCCTCCTCGTAGACGGTCGCCGTCTCGAGCACGTGCCGACTGGACCTGTCGGCGCCCCAGCCGTGGACGAGCACCGCGGCCCGCGGGGAGTCCTTCTCCACCCACCAGGCGCTCAGGCGCAGCCCGTCGCTGCTCCACACCCCGACCTCACTGTAATCCAGGCCGTAGTCGGCGGGCGTCCGCTCCACGGGTCTCCTGGCAGGAGCGGAGAGCCGGGCCGCCACCACGTACGCGATCACCAGGTACGCCACGACGCAGACGGCCGCGAGCGCGAGGACCCAGAGAGAGGCGCGCGAGGGGGCTACCGGAGGCCCTCCCAGAACGGCGCGAGGCGCTTGCGGGCGGCCTCGACGGGTCTTACGCCGCCGGCGTACTCCCAGCCCGGGTCCTCCCCCTCCTCTACGCCCACGATCGTCGCGGCGACGCCCTCGGTGAGGACGCCCAGGTTGTAGCCGCCCTCCAGGACGAGCGCGAGGGGCGCCGCCCCATCCTCGCGGGCGAGGGAGGCGAGGGAGGCGGCGAAGCGCCCGAAGGAGGTGCCCTCCAGCGCCATGCCGCCCAGAGGGTCGTTCTTGTGAGCGTCGTAGCCCGCGGAGACCAGGATCAGGGCCGGACCGAACTCCCGCAGCACGGGGATGAAGACCCCGGCGAACGCCGCAGCCCAGACCTCCTCCCCCGAGCCCGCCGGCAGCGGCACGTTAACTGTGAGGCCCTCGCCCCCTCCCTCACCCACCTCGTCGGCCCAGCCTGTCCCCGGATAGAAGGGGCTCTGGTGGGCCGAGAGGTAGAGCACCTCGGCGCTCTCGTAGAAGATGTCCTGGGTGCCGTTGCCGTGGTGTACGTCCCAGTCGAGGACGGCTACCCTCCCGGCCCCAAGCGAGCGGGCGTGCTCGGCCGCTACGGCGGCGTGGTTGGTCAGGCAGAACCCCATCCCCGTGGCGCGGCCGGCGTGGTGGCCCGGGGGACGCGCTATCGCGAAGGCCGCCTCCCCCGAGAGCGCGCTCTCTACGGCGGAGCAGGCGGCCCCGCTCGCCAGGCAAGCTGCCTCCCAGGAGTGCTCGTTGAGACCGGTGTCCAGGCTGAGGTAGCCCACCCCCTGAGCTGACAGGTTCTTCAGGTGTTCCAGGTAGGCGGGGACGTGGACCCTCGCGAGGGCGTCCTCGCCTGCGGGGCCGCAGGGACGCCGCTCTATTGCAGCCCCGTCCCGCCGCGCCTCCTCGACGCCGGCGAGCGCCGCCGGGAAACGCTCTGGGGCCTCCACGGCCGCGAGACCGTTGACGTGCCGCTCAGAGGCGGGATCGCTGTAGACGCGCAATGTGCTCCTAGCTCGAGAGGTTATGGCTACTCCGGAGCCGTATTATCGTGGTCGCGACGCTCCCGCGGCAACCGCTTCTCGGCGCGCCGAACCCCCGGCGCGTCCCTAGACGCGGGTCCCGCCGGCGCCCCCGTCGTCCAGGATCTCCTCGATCTCCCGCGCGGCGCGGGAGATGACCTCCCGGACGCGGCGCAGCTTCTCCCGGTCCAGCCTTCCCTCGTGCAGCTCGCGCCCGAAGAGCTTGCCGAGGCCCATGACCTCGTGCTTTATCTCGTGGATATCGCGCCCTACCTCGGGGTCCCAGCCCCCGCCGACCCGGCCCCAGATGTTCTCCACGGAACGGCGGTTCTCCTCCAAGAACTCGCGCCCCGAGTCAGTGATCTCGTAGACCTTCTTGCCGTCGCTCTGCGTGGAGGCCACGTAGCCCAGGTCCTCGAGCATCTGCAAGGTCGGGTAGACCGAGCCGGGGCTCGGGGAGTAGAACCCGCGGGAGCGCCCCTCGAGCGCCCGCATGACCTCGTAGCCGTGAGCCGGCTCTTCCTTGATGAGGTCGAGGATGACGTACTTGAGGTCGCCCTTCTCGAACACGCGCCCCCGACCCGGGCCGTACCCGTGGCCCCGCCACGGCCCCCGGCCGAAGAAGCCCTTCATCGCCTTCGGTCCGAACATGCTCTCGTCTCCTTCCGTGTCGCCCGGCTCACGCCGTCAACTCCCGCCGGTCTGCGTCCCACAACGCGTACCCGAGCCTCCCGTCCCGCGCGCGTACCTCTATGTGCCCTTCCTTCGCCAGCTCGGAGAGCATCCTGTCCGCCTCGGCGACGCCGAGCGAGGTCTCGAGCGCCGCCCGCGCCGGGGTGAGCTCCCCGTGACGCGCGAGCGCCTCGAGCAGCTCCTTCTCTTTGCGCCCGTCGTCCACCGGCCCCCTCTCCCGCTCCTCGAAGAGCCCGGCCACGCCCCGCGCGGTCAGCCCAAGCGCCGGCACCAGGAAGAACGGGATCATCCAGAAGAAGAGAAAGAAGAACGGGAAGAACTCGAACGCCCCCGCTAACAAGAAGAGAAGCATCCCACCGGCCACGAGACCCACAACAAGACGCGCCGGCGGCCCGTGGCGGCTGCCCCAACGTCGCCCCATCCTCGGGCCTCCACCCGCGTAGCCCATCCTGACCGGACCGTACATCTCGCCTCCGTTCCAACGCCTCGCGGATCAGCTCGGCGGCAGTATATCACGATATATCGAGATATAACAAGATTTTTTCTGGTGTCGGGGTTTTCTCGCGGTTGGGTGGCCGGATCTACCGGCCCTCTTGGAGAGGTTTACGCGGCGGTGCGGGAATGGTTTCGCCGGCTCAGCGGTCCGTGAGGGCGAGTCTGGCGGCGAGCGAGATCAGTACCGCGCCCAGCGATCGCTGGAACCACCGGAGAACGGAGGGTGCGGCGAGCACCCGCTCGCGGACCGAGGCGCTCGCCCACGCATAGGCGACGAACACGGCGAGGGTCATGAGCATGAAGATCCCGCCGAGCCAGACGAGTCTCGGGTCGAGCAGGCCCGGTGGGGTCTCCAGGAACTGCGGGAGAAAGGCGAAGAAGAACATGGTCAGCTTCGGGTTCAGGAGGTTCAGGAGGATCCCGCGCCGCACGACGACACCCATGGGGTCCGTCGCGGCGCTCTGGTCGCGATCCAGGTGCAGGGCCCCACCCTCCCGGATCATCGCCACGCCCA
>DATACV010000057.1:0-7885 GCA_036258875.1 Rubrobacteraceae bacterium | reverse complement strand
GGCGCGAGTTCCTCCGCCTGCCCCAGCGCAGCCCCCGCATCCACCCTGGCCTTCGTCGCAGCGTACCTGGCGGGGATGTCCTAGGTGAAGCGCTGTTGTCGCGACCGACTCCGCATCGGCACACGCCGATTGCGACATCGGCGCTGGTGGCGTTCCGTATCAGGGTGGCAGCGCATGGTACACAAGACCTGACACTCCTACGTTAGCGTGCCATGACGCTCGCGACTGGGCCGGGGTCCAGTGCGGGGTCCCGGTCACAGCGCCAGGCGTCGGGAAAGAGTATCGCTCCGTTGACCCGTCCGATGTGCCCCAAGTTCCACGCCTTGCCCCCTCGGGTACCACGGCGGAGGTACACGAAGGAGATGGCGCGTGTGCACTACTATGTCTGCTGGCGAGCTCACGGGGACAGGGGCTGCGACGCGAAGAGAAACCACCGCGCAGAGAGGCTGGAGAGGGAGGTCGTCGGGCTCGTGGACGGCGAGCTTCTGGGCGACCGGGAGACCCTGGAGCGCTGGATAGACGAGGAGATGGAGCGCGACTCGGGCTCCCGGAATATCGGCGCGACCGAAGCTGCGTGCGCCTCCGTTCTCGAAGAGGTCGCCCGCGAGAGGGACAAGCTGGTGAGGCTCTACACCATCGGGAGGCTCGACGAGGCGCGGTACGACCACTTCGCGGAGGGGCTCAGAGGGCGGGAGGAGGGGGCGAGGCGGGAGCTAGAGAGTGCCCGCGGGGCGACGGAACGCGCACGCACCCTCGAATCGGACCGACGCGCCATCCTCGACGCCTACGGCACGGGCTTGCAACTCGGGCTCTACTGGTTCCCGCCGCGCCTGAGGCGCCAGGTTTACTTGGCGCTGGGCCTCGTGGTGTGGGTGTCTCCGGATGGCGTCGTGGGGATCGAGGGCTCCTTCGGCGCCGACGTGATACGGCTCACTCGCGAGGTCGAGGAGTACGCGGCAGCGATGATGGAAGCGGACGAGAAGACTAGGGAAGCCCCGCTCGATGTGGTCGAGCGGGAGCTGGCCCGTGTCCGTGACGCACAAACGCCTTGGCGTCCTTGAAGGTGCTGCCCTCGACCTCCAGATGCCCCCAGGTGAGGTCGGTGACCCTCGGAGAGCGAGCCTTCCCTTCCATCGCGCCTCCTTCTCGCGCCGGCTACCCTCTGGCCGACTCCAGGGTAGCACCGAGGAGGGCTCGGCGCGGGGGCTCGCGGGCGCGAGAGCCCGGATCTCCCGGTTGGGAACAGGGTCCGCGCCGCGTAGGCTTGGTGCACGCCGAACCGCGGTAAGGAGGAACGGGCATGAGCGAGCACGCTGCCGGCACTTTCGAGATCGAGAGCTGGGAAGAGGAGCCCTACGACGAGCGGGAGGGGGCGAAGCTGACCCGCACGCGCTTGAGAAAGATCTTCCGTGGCGACGTCGAGGGCGAGAGCGCCGCCGAGCTGCTCATGGCCTACGCCGCCGAGGATGACTCCGCCGCCTACGTGGGCTTCGAGCGCTTCGTGGGCTGGGTCCACGGCCGCAAGGGGAGCTTCGTCCTGCACCACACCGCCACCTCGGACGGGTCGCGCGGCGAGGCGTCGGCAGCGTGGTCCGTGGTGCCCGGCTCGGGTACCGGCGAGCTGCGGGGCCTGCGCGGGGAGGCCCTCATCACCAACGAGCCCGACGGCGGGCACTCCTTCACCCTCGGCTACGACCTCGAGTGAGTTCGTAGGTTTATAGGCTTTTTGGTTCTCAGGCTCTTAGGGGTGCTCGGCGGGGCGCACTACCGCCTCTGTGGCTCTCAAGACCTAAGAGCCTAAGAGCCCTTCTCTAACTGGAACCCCTTCCTTCGACGACCGGATAGAGCGGGCGCCCTTCTTTGGCCCAGGCGACCACGTTGCGGGCTGCCTTGGTGCGCGCTTCCTCCTCCGCCTCTAGCGAGTAGTAGGCGGCGTGGGGCGTCAGTATGACGTGCTGGTTACTCAGGAGGGGGTGGTCCGCGGGCGGGGGCTCGTGAGGGAGGACGTCGAGCGCGGCCCCCGCCAGTGGGCCCTCCTCGAGCGCCCACAGCAGGTCGTCGATCACGACCATGCCGCCGCGCGCCGTGTTTACCAGGTAGGACCCCTCGGGCATCCGCTCGAGCAGGCGGCGATCGACGAGCCCACGCGTCTCCTCCGTGAGCGGCGCGTGCAGCGAGACCAGGAGGCTCTCGGAGAACACCTCCTCCAGGCTCGCCGGCTCCACCCCTTCCGGCCAGGCGTCGAGGTACGGGTCGCAGCCAAGGGTTCTGCCGAACCAGGGAGCGGCCCGCCGCGCGAAGGTGCCGCCGATGCGACCGACGCCCACCACCCCTAGAGTGAGGTTCTTGAGCCTGTGGAGCGGGCCCGTCGAGTGGGGATGCCAGCGGCCCTCCCTGACGCCGCGGTCGTAGAGGGGCAGGTGCCTGAGGAGGGCGAGCGCCATGGAGAGAGCGTGCGAGGCCACCTCTTCGGTTCCGTAGTCCGGGACGTTGGCCACCCACACCCCGCGCTCGCGGGCGGCGTCGACATCCACCACGTCGTAGCCCACCCCGTAGCGGCCGACCATGTGCAACTCGGGCAGCTCGTCCATGACCCTCGCGGTGATCGGGGCGTACTGCGTCAGCAGCGCCGAGGCCCCGCGTCCGGCCTCGACGACGTCCTCCTCGGTGCGGCACTGCGCCGCCACCACCTCCAACCCGGCGCCCTCCAGGATGCGGCGCTCTATCTCAACGTCCTCGTAGTCGAAATCCGTTATCAGAACCCTCACGTTTCCCTCTCCCCTGCGACTCGTTGCTTTCCCTCGCACTCTTTACCCGGATCGGGGAGAGGTTTATGCCAGGGCTCCCGGGCGAACGCGGGCGTTCAGGGTCTCACGCTTCGGAGAGCGCGGCGTCTCCACCACACGAAACCCGCCACGAGCACCGGCACGAGCCACCAGCCGAAGACGAGGGCCGAGAGGACGACGGTAGCCAGCGCCTGCAGGACGGCGAGCGAGGCGTCCCAGGACCGCGCCACGACGCGGGCGGGGCTCCAGGCGGGCGGCTCGGGAGCGGAACGGGCTACCGGCTCGATGCTGAGGGAGATGCGGGATGAGGCCGTGCGATCCTCGAGGTACTGGATCCTGCCCTGCACCTGCTCGATCTGGCCCCTTATGTTCGCGAGCTCGCGCTCGATGGCGAGCGCCGCGTTGACGCTCTGCGCCCTGTCGTAGAGCTCGAGCAGGCTCGCCTCCGCCGCCAGCAAATTTCGCTCGCGCGACTCGAGGTCGACGAACTCCTCGGTCACGTCCTCGCCCCTTACCGTGTCGGTGGTGACCTCCTGGCCCAACCCCCGAAGCTCGTCCAGAGCAGCCTCGAACTCCGGGGAAGGGACGACGAGCACGAGGGCCGCGGAGACGGGGCCATCGCCCTCTACCCGCGAGCTGAGGACGCTGCCGCCGAAGTCCGCGGCGATCCGCTGCGCGCTCGCGGCGGCGTCGCGGACCCTCTCCGCGCGGACGCCCAGCTCCGCGGTCTTGACTATCTTGCGGTCGAAGTCACCCACCGCGGACAGCTCATCTGATGCACCGGTCTGGGCGGCCGCGAGCTCTCCCCCGCCGGAGCTCGGCATGTCCGCCTCACCGCCAGACCGGGGTGCGGCCCGATCCTCCATCATCGAGATCCCATCCCCAAGGCCCCCGGAGGTGGAAGCCTCTCCCCCGCGCTCTCCGCACGCGGAGAGGACCAGCGCGAGGAGCAGGAGCGCGCCCGCCGCCAGCGCGGTCGCGGCAGGCCTCGTTTCCATGACGCCTTCCTCCTCGCAAACGTGGTCCTGGTCCCTGTCCCGTATACAGCGGCCAACCCGGATCGGTTCCCGGCGGCGGTACTTCTCAGCGCACCGACTCGGCTACGACGATCATCTCCCGCTTCGAGAGGTCGGCCTCGAGCCGCAGCGCCAGCCCTCCCCGTTCCCAGAACAACGCGCTCGGGAGATGACGGCCGCCGGACGGCGCCCAGTAGCCCCGTCCGTCTCCCACGCTCACCTTTTCGATCCCCGCGACGTCCAGACCACCCTCCCCGAGGTACGCTGACCCGACGCTCCCGGGCACCTCGGTGAGCACGAGACCCAACCCGGCGTCGTCCCTGGCGGGTAGCCCGGATCCTGCGCCGTAGACGAGCACGACGCCGCCGTTCCGGGAGGGGCCGCCGGCGTAGACCTCGTCCGGCTCGCCGAGCCCGCGCGCCTCGGGCAAGAGCGGCTCCCTCCCCGCCAGCCTGGTCTCCGCCTCACGCAGCGGGATCCTCTCCCCGAACCCCGGCCCCCCCGCCGAGGGCGGTGGGACGCCGCCGGAGCTCGGTATGTCCTCTGCGCGGGATTCGCCCTCGCTCTCCATCATCGTGGTGGTATCGCTCCCGGCTTCCGAGAGCGCCTGTCCACCTCCCGCGGCGGGCGCGGCTTCCCCGGCGCCACCCCCGGCCTGACCGCCACTCGAGGTCTGTCCGCCCGCGAACCACCCGGCGACCGTGTCGCGCGCCGGCGGGGAGAGGACAGGAACGGCGGCGATCAGGACGACAGCGGCGACGGCGGCCCATCTCGCCACCGGTGACTCGAACCACCCCCGCCGCGGCGCCGGCTCCGCGTCGAGGCGGCTGCGGACCGCGCGAGCCAGGTCGGGGGTAGGCGGGTACTCGAGGCGAGACCCGAGCTCCCTCAGCTCCCTCTCGAGATCCCTATCCGGCCGCATCTTCCACCATCCTCTCGCGCAGCCTGCCCAGCGCCCGCGAGAGCCGCGACTTTACGGTGCCGCGGGCGCAACCCAGGGCCGCCGCCGTCTCGGCTTCGGAGAGCTGCAAGAAGTAGCGGTAGCCGACCACCAGCCGGTCCTCCTCGCGCAGGGTCTCCAGGGTCCGGAGCAGCTCGCTCCGCCACTCCGCGGCCACGGCCACCGACTCGGGAGATGGCACGTCTGCCGGCTGGCTCTCTCCCGCCGCCCGCAAGGCGAGTCCGAGGCGGCGACCGGCGGCCTTGCGGCGGTTCCTGGCCTCGTTGGCTACCACCGCGAGCAGCCAAGGCCTGAAGGGGGCGCCGGACCGGAAGCCGTCCAGAGCGCGATACGCCTTGACGAACGCCTCCTGGGCCGCGTCCTCCGCTTCGCTGGCGTCGCCCGTGATGAGGTAGGCCGTCCGAAAGGCGACCGCCTGGTGGCCGCGCACCAGCTCCTCGTACGCGGCCATGTCCCCGTTCTTCGCCCGCTCGGCGAGCTTCGCGTCCTCCGAGGCGACGGCCCTCCCGCTCGAGTGTCCTCTACCCTGTTACAACGCCGGAGACCCAGAGGTTCCCGAGGCCCATGATGGCCGCCCCTGGGACCCGGCGCGAGGGACCCGGACGAATTGCAACCCTTTTTGGCCGTCCCTATACTTGGCGCCGTATGAGAGGTTGAAGGCTTGCCCGCAGGGTGAAAACGATAGTTGGGGGCGTCATGAAGCTTACGGTTTTGATGGGCTTTCTCGTAGCGAGCCTGCTGCTGGCCGGGTGCGCCGGGCAGCAAGGTTCCGGGGGATCCGAGCAGGGGGGATCCGAACAGGGGGGATCCGGGCAGCCATCGTGCGACATCCAGAACCCGCCGCTCTTCGAGGAGGGGGTCCTGACGGTCGCCACGGACAAGCCGGCCTACCCGCCGTGGTTCGAGGGTAACGAGGAGAACTACTCCGGCTTCGAGGGCGAGGTCGCCAACGAGGTGGCCGAGCGGATGGACCTGCCGATCGAGTGGGTAGTCGAGCCGTTCAACAGGTCGTATGCGCCCGGCGCCAAGGACTACGACTTCGACATAAACCAGATCACCATCACCCCGGAGCGCGAGCGGGCCGTGGACTTCTCCGACGGCTACTTCGACAACGCCCAGGGCGTGCTGGCGCTCAAGGACTCCCCGGCCGCCGGCGCCCAGAGCGTCTCGGACCTGAAGGACGTGCAGCTCGGCGCGCAGGTCGGCACCACGAGCCTTGACTTCATAAACGAGACAGTGCAGCCCGACGCGGAGCCCAAGGTCTACGACACCACGAACGACGCGAAGAGCGCTCTGGAGAGCGGCCAGATCGACGCCTTCGTCACCGACCTGGTGACGACGGTGTACCTGCGCGACTTCGAGATAAAGAACTCGGAGGTCGTCGGACAGTACCCCAGGAACGAGCAGTTCGGGATGCTCTTCGAGCAGGGCAACCCGCTCGTGGGCTGCGTGAACCAGGTCCTCGGCGAGATGAAGGAGGACGGGACGCTGCGGAAGCTCGAGGAGAAGTACCTGCAGCAGTACCTGAGCGTCCCCACTCTCAAGGACTAGGATGACGACGAGGGGCACCGGCCCCGCCGACTCGCTGGAGCCATCGCCGGGCCGGGGCTCGAAGATGCTCGGAGGCCGCGCGGTGCTGGTCTCGAGCGTGAGCACGGTCCTCTTCTTCGCGGTCATCGCCGTGGTCGTGGTGCTCGCGCCCGGGAGTGAGATCGTCGCGGAGCGGTTCTTCGACCCCTTCCACCTCAGGCAGTCGTTCTTCGGGACGGAGAGCGAGCCCTCGGTAGTCGGGGCGTTCCTCCTCAACGTCTACATCTTCACGATCTCCGAGGCCCTCATCCTGGTCCTCGCGCTCGTCATCGCCGTGGTGCGCGGCATCCCTGGGCCGGTCTTCTTCCCCTTCAGGATGGTCGCGATAGCGTACACCGACCTGTTTCGCGGGATACCCCTGATCCTGGTCCTCTACATCATCGGGTTCGCGGTGCCGGGGCTGGGGCTCGCGGGGATCTCCTACCTCTCGGACGTGACGTACGGGATCATCGCGCTGGTCCTGGTCTACTCGGCCTACGTGGCGGAGGTCTACCGCGCCGGCATCGAGTCGGTGCACGAGAGCCAGAACACGGCGGCCCGCTCTCTCGGACTCTCGCGCTGGCAATCCCTGCGGTTCGTCGTGCTGCCGCAGGCCGTGCGGCGCGTCGTACCGCCGCTCCTCAACGACTTCATCGGGCTGCAGAAGGACACGGCGCTCGTCTCGGTGCTCGGGTCCATCGAGGCGGCGCGGGCTGCCCAGATCTACAGCGCCTCGCAGTTCAACTACGCGAGCTACGTCGTCGCCGCGCTGCTCTTCGTCCTGATCACCATCCCCCTCGCGCGCTTCACGGACCGCCTGATCGCGCGCGACAAGCGCCGCCGGCAGGCGGGGGCCGTCGCGTGAAGAACGGCGAAGCTCGGGCCGAAGGTGCGGCCCTCGCCCTCGAAGGCGTGCGCAAGTCCTTCGGGGAGGACGAGGTACTACGCGGCATCGACCTGGTCGTCGAGCCGCACGAGGTGGTCTGTCTGATCGGAGCCTCCGGCTCGGGCAAGTCCACGCTGCTGAAGTGCGTGAACCTCACCGAGCCCGTGGACTCGGGGCGCATCGTGGTGGAGGGGGAGGAGATCACCGCCCCCACCGTGGACGTGAACCGCGTGCGGCGCAAGATAGGCATCGTCTTCCAGGCCTTCAACCTCTTCCCACACATGACCGTGTTGCAGAACATCACGCTCGCCCCGCGCCAGGTACTGAAGATGGACCGCGAAGGCGCGGAGAAGCGAGCCCTGGAGCTGCTCGAGCGTTTCGGCCTCCTCGACAAGAAGGAGGAGTACCCCGACCGCCTCTCGGGCGGCCAGCAGCAGCGCGTCGCGATAGTGCGCGCGCTCGCGATGCGTCCGAGCGTGATGCTCTTCGACGAGGTGACTAGCGCGCTCGACCCCGAGCTCGTAGCCGAGGTCCTTGGCGTCATAAGGGAGCTCGCAGACGAGGGCATGACCATGCTCATCGCCACCCACGAGATGGGCTTCGCCCGCGACATCGCGAACCGGGTGTGCTTCCTCGCCGAAGGCAAAATCCTGGAGCAGGGACCACC
>DATACV010000056.1:0-2656 GCA_036258875.1 Rubrobacteraceae bacterium | reverse complement strand
TGGGTGTGCCAGTTCGTGCGCGCTCCCGGCTCGAAGAGCACGCGGAAGAGCCCCGCGCCCGGCTTCTCGATAGACGCCGCGTCCATCCACACGTCCCCGGTGAACCAGTCCTCCGGACCCCTCCGACCCTCCATGCCCTGTAGCGAAACCACCTTCACGGCTGCCTCCTCGCTGTGGTTGTGTTCAGGAAACGGGATCTATCTCCACCTGGGCGCCGACGTCCGGGCGTCCGAAGGCCTCCCAGGCGCTGTCGCCGCGCAGGAAGAGCTCCATCCAGCGCGTCTCCTGGCCGCCCGTTCCCGTCCAGCCGCTGCTCCCCGGCGCGAGCGCCAGCTCCCCCTCCTCGACCTCGAAGCTGCCGTCGCTGACCATCGCGGCGAGCTCCCCGCCCCCGATCCGGACGCGGACGCGCGTGCCGGAGGTTACGTCGAGCGCGCGGTGATCCACGGTCGTCTTCAGGTTGCCGTAGCCGTCGGCGTAGGCCACACGGTCACTGGGCACGTCGGGTATGTTGGAAGGTGGGATCTCCTCGGCCAGGGCCTCGGGATGGCCCGCCACCACGTCGCCGAGCGCCTCCGGGAACAGGTCGCGCGAGCGGAACTGGGAGCCTTCGGCGGGTACGGAGACCCACCGGAGCTCTTCGGCGGCATCGCGAACGAAGGAGAAGGCGTTGCCGGCGTTCACCCCGATCACGCGCACGCCGGTCGGTAGGCGGGCGAAGGCGAGGCGCTCGCCCTCGTTACCGGGGCGGGCTTCCCCGGCGTCCGCGCGGGGCGCGACGTTGTGGTAGACGAGCGTCCCGGCCGGCGCGGGGTTCAACCCGAGCTGCGCCACGCAGAACCCGGCGGCGAGCGTCGCGAAGGCGGGGACCGGGGTGTAGAGCGGCTCGGCGTCCGGCAGCAGCAGCTTCAGGCGCTGGGCGACCTCGGCGAACGCGAGGTCCCCGGGCCCGTAGTCGGCTATCACGTGGACGAGCATCTCAAGCGAGGCGGCGCTCGAGTATCGTGTACAGGCGAGGCTCTCCTTCGTCCTCTGACGTGGTCTTCTCCACCTTCAAGGTGGCTTGGCGGCCGCGCAACACGAGAGTGGAGACGTGGTTCTCGAACCAGGGCTCTTCGTGCGTCAGGCGCCAGCGAACGGGCGGTTCTTCGACGCCGGCCAGGCGGGCTAGCGTCTTGCCTATGCGCTCGCCGTTCCGCGTCCAGCCCGCGCTCAGGGCGAGGCGTTCCGGGACGCCGAGGGGGTTTCGGAGAGGAGAGCATACCGCCTGGTAGGCCGCGCTCTGTACGCCGTCGCCGAGATCCATCTCGGCGAGGTAGCCGTGGTGGACATCGCCGGAGAGGAGGATCATGGAGGCGGGGGGGGCGCCCTCCGAGCGCTCGCCAGCGCCGACGTGTCGCAGCAGCCTCGCGAGACCGTCGAAGGAGTCGTCGAATGCTGCCCAGTGCTCCAGGTCGAGTGCCTGGCGAACGGACTCGCCGAGCCTCGCTGCGAAGCGTCCCCAGACACCGCGGCAGACGGCTTCGTTCCAGGCCTCGAGGTGGTGCAGGCCCGGGGACAGGAGGAACGGGAGCGAGGTGCCGAAGAGGAGGTGGTCGAAGTCTCCGGTCGCTTTGTCCTCGATCCAGGCCCACTCGCCGGCGTCGAGTATGGTGCGGTGTTCTTCATCGAGCACCCGCCCGGCGCGCGAGTCCATCATGATCAGGCGCGTGTTGCCGAAGTCGCGGTGGAAGCTCCAGCGGGCGCCCGTGACTTCTCGGTCTGCTATGTAGGCGAACTCGCGCAGCACACGGGTCGCGTCCTCCGCCTCTTTCACCTGCCCGAAAAGCTCGTCCTCCTCGAGCTCCTGCGGCGAGAGGTTGCCGAGGTGCTGGTAGATCCAGTACGACATGAACGCCCCGACGATGCGCTCCTCCCACCAGGACTTCGCCCGCATCTGCCGCACCCATGTCTCGGAGGTGTTCCAGTCGTCGTGGACGTCGTGGTCGTCGAAGATCATGGCCGAGGGAACGGTCGAGAGGAGCCACCTTATCGTCGGGTCCTTCCAGGCATCCCAGTACAGGCGCGTGTACTCCTCGAAGTCCGCTACCTCCTCGCCGGGGGGCTGGCTCGTGTCGCGCCGCGAGCGGATGAATTCGCGGGTACCCATGGAGACCTCGTCGGCGTAGATCTGGTCCCCGAGCAGCAACAAGGCGTCGGGCCACTCCTCCGGGGACTGGCGGCGCATCCTGAGCGCGAGCGCGTATAGGGCGTCGCGGGCGTACCTCTTCCCGCTCACGCCGCCGCGCTTGACGACGCCGCGCTCCTTGGTGTACGGCGGCTCGTGCGGGACCGAGACGCGGCACGAGCCGAACGCTAGGGTCAGCCCGCCGTCCGCGTCGATGGTTCTGATCTCGGAGGCCGGGAAGCCCGAATCGGTCTCGGGCCAGACGACCTCGCTGTCTAGCCTCACCTCGTAGCCGTGCGCAGATCCGGGCTCGAGCCCGGTGAGCACGACGAGGGCGTAGTGGTGGCCTTCGACCGTGAAGGTGGGCGCGCGGCCGAGAGCAGGGGCGGCTCGCGAACCGCCCCTACCGCCGGCGCGCACCTCTACCTCGCAGGGGGCATCCGTCTCCACCCAGACGGTGGCGTCCGAGGCGCCGACGTGGCGCAGGAG
>DATACV010000055.1:0-9503 GCA_036258875.1 Rubrobacteraceae bacterium | reverse complement strand
GAGGTCCACGTAGAGGAGGTCCGGCTCCCCCCCGGCCCTCCTTACCACGTGCTTCTCCCACACCTTCTCTACGAGCGTCCTGGGTCTACTACTCATAGCCATCCTTTCCTCTGCGGCCACCGTAGACAGCGAACCTGTGATCCGTGTACGCGCAGTTGACTTCCTCGAAACCGGCCTGCTCGAGCCACCCCAGCTGCGCCCGCAGGGTGGCGTTCCTGTCCGCCCTCATGCGGGAGAGCGCCGCGCCTAAATCTTCCTCGGAGACGCCCGCCTCGCGCACCCGCCGCAGCCACCACTCGCGGTAGCCGGCCTCCACTTCCGGCGTCTCGCCCTGCACCTGGTCGGCGTTGACGAAGTAGCCGCCCTCTGTCAGGGAGCCGTACACCTTCTCGAAAAGCTCTTTCTTGTCGCCGTGCGTGAGGTGGTGGATCGAGAGCGCAGAGACGACGAGGTCGTACCCTCGGGGCAGGGGGTTGCGCGCGTAGTCCATGGTGCGAAACTCGAAGCGCCCGTTCCCCTCGGCCAGGCGTCGCCGCGACACCCGGAGCATCTCCACCGAGAGGTCGATGAGCGTCACCCGCGAGCGCGGGAACCTCTCGGCGACCATCGAGCTCAACAGCCCCGTCCCGGCCCCGAGGTCGAGTACCCGGATCTCCGCGTCCTGCCCGAAGGGCACGCTCCCCAGCGCGGCCCCGTAGAAGCCGTCGAGGCCGGGGACCAGCTGCCGCCGGGCCCGGTCGTAGCCGGCCGCCGCCTCATCGAAAAGTGCCTCTATACTCAACCTCGTATCCTCGGTTTGTCCACGCGTCTCCCTCCGAACGGCCAGCATATTCTATAGAAGCGTAGTAGAAAGGTTCGGCTCGTTCTCCGAGAAGCGCGAGGGACGCAGAGCGCGCGCGTCGAGCGTCCTCGCGGTCCCGTCCAAGATCATCTCCGCGAGCAGCTGGCCGAGCGCCGGGGCGTGCATGACCCCGTGGCCCGACGACCCGTTGGCCAGGTAGACGTTCTCCAACCCCTCCGCATTCCCGAGCAGGGCGTGGCCGTCGAGGGACATCTCGTAGAGGCCGGCCCAGCACCCCTCGTGGTCTACGGATGCCTCCTCCAGGCACGGCACGCGAGAGCGCGCCGTCTCGAAGACCGCCCGAACCCACGGCTCTTCGACGCTCTGGTCGAAGGGATCGTCGACGTCGGGGTAATCGGGCAACAGGAGCATGACCCGGCCGTCGCGCACCCGGAGGTGGAACCCGTCCTCCACGAACACGGTCATCGGCATCTCCTCCGGCAGCGCGTCGAAGGGGTGCGTGATCGCCACCTGCCTGCGCAGCGGCTCGACGGGAAGGTCGATACCCGCCTCGCGCGCGACCACGCCGGCCCACGGCCCCGCGGCGTTGACGACCGCGCCGGCGGCGACCTCGCCGTCCCGGGTGCGCACGGCGAAGATCCCCTCCCCGCCGAGCTCGAAGCCCTCGCACGCGACGCCGTACTCGAACTCCACCCCCAGCCGCTGCGCGCCCTCCACGTAACCGCGCAGTAGCTCCGTGGGCCGGATAAACCCGTCGGTCGGGCCGTAGACGCCGCCGGCAAGCCCGCCGGCCTCTACGGCCGGGTTGATCCCCGCTATCTCGGCAGGCCCAACCTCCCTGGCCTCCTCGAACCCGGCGGCTTCCTGGATCTCGAGCGCCTCCCGCAGCGCTCCGAGGTGCGCCTCGTCATCGGCCAGGAACAGGTACCCGCACGGGCGGTAGCCGGGGTCCACGCCTACCTCCTCCTCGAAGCGCAGGAGCTTCTCGCGCGAGAGCAGCGAGAGCCGCACGTTTATCTCGGAGCCGAACTGGGCGCGGAACCCGCCGGTCGCCCTCCCGGTGCTGCCACGTCCCGGCCCCCGGTCACGCTCCAGCACGAGCACGGAACCGCACCCTCTCGCCGCGAGGTGGTAGGCGACGCTCGCCCCGACGACCCCGGCGCCTATGACGACGACCTCGGCCGACCTCACGCGACCCCCGACCGGGTGGCGAGCATGTTCAGCCTGACGTAGTCCACCACGAGCGACCCGCTCTGCGCGAGCCGCGCGACCACCGCCAGGACGAAGCGGTCCCTCTCCCACTCCGGCAGGAACGTCAGGTGATGCTTCAACACCACCGTCTTGAGGAAGCGCGCGAGCTCCTCCACCGAGCCGAACTCGGTGAACTCCTCGTGCAGCCAGGTCTCGACCTCCTCGAACCCGGCGGCCTCGAGGCGCCTCTTCGTCGTCCCGGGGTCAGCGAAGTTCCAGGCCTTCTCCCAGCCGGCGAAGGCGTCCTCGAACCGGTCCTCGCCCATGACCTCCTCCACGGCGGCCAGCGTCCGAGTGATGTTGCCCTTCCCGCCGCACTGGGCCACCAGCCTGCCCCCCGGCTTCAGGAGCCGCGCGAGACGCCCGAAGAGCCGCTCGTGGTCCAGGATCCAGTGAAACGTGGCTGTGGAGAAGATCACGTCCACCGGCTCCTCCACCTCTAACTCGAGGATGTCCCGCCGCTCGACCCGTACCCTCGGGTCCCCGGCGAACCGCCGCCGCGCCGCCTCGACCATGGCCTCCGAAGCGTCCACCGCCAACACCGTCCCACGCGGCAGGTGCCGCAAGAGAAGCTCCGTCACCCTCCCCGTCCCGCACCCCGCGTCTACGGCGGCCTCGTCACCCCTCAGGCCCCGACGCCGCAGAGAGACCTCGAGAAAGTCCGCGCCCCAGCCCGTCTGCGGCGCGGAGACCGCCTCGTACTCGGCGGCGTCCCATTCGAGCGGCAAGCTGCCCACCTTTCTTGCTTTGTCTCACATTATGAGACAAAATGCCTGATATATGGACAGTATAGAGGGGTCTCGTGTGGAGAGCAAGGGTGTGAGCGGGGTCGGGGTATTGGACAAGGCGGTCGTGATCCTCTCCTACCTCGCGGAGGGGGGACCGGCGACGCTGGCCGAGGTGGTCGGCGGGACCGGGTTGTCGCGGCCGACGGCGCACCGGCTGCTCTCGGCGCTGGAGGCGCACCGGCTGGTGGGGCGCAACGGGGGGCGCTACTCGCTCGGCGTGCGCCTTCTGGGGTGGGGGAGCGGTGCCGTGGGCTACTCGCTCGTCGAGGCCGCGCGACCCGTGCTCGTGGCTCTCAGGGACCAGACCGGGGAGAGCACGCAGCTCTACGTGAGGGAGGGGGATCGCCGGGTGTGCGTGGCCTCCGTCGAGCGGGCCGGCGGGGGCTTGAAGGATGTTGTCCCTGTCGGCGCGGTTCTGCCGTTGGACCGTGGTTCCGGGGGCAAGGTGCTCCTCGCGTGGGCGGAAGATGGGGGGAGCTTCCCCGGGGCCGAGGCGGCGGGGTTCGAGGAGATCCGTCGCCGCGGGTGGGCACAGAGCGTCGCCGAGCGCGAGGCCGGGGTGGCCAGCGTGAGCGCGCCGGTCTTCGGTGCCGGCGGGGGCTTGAGGGCGGCGGTGTGCGTGAGCGGCCCGGTCTCGCGCCTCGGGGAGCGCCCGGGCGAGAGGCTGGCGGGACCTGTGGTGGAGGCGGCGCGGAGCATCGAAGCCGCCCTTGGCTCGGGAGCACGGGGGTAGGTAAGGCACCCTCCGGCGCCTCTCCGTCAGCCGTCGGCCCGGAACACCGCGCAGCGTGGTGCAGCCGACGCGAACGCGTCCGGGTCCGCCGACGCAACGATCCCCGCCCGGACAAAGAACTCGACCCCGTGGGGCACCTCGCGTGGGAACCGCTCGAGGATGGGGGCGCGCTCCTCGGGCGGCAGCTCGACGAGGGTCACCCTCTCCTCCCTGCGGCCCCGGGCCAGGATGCCCCAACCCGCCGCCCGCGCGTTCTCGACCCAGTCGGCCCCCTGGACGCCGACGATGAAGCGTTCGCCGTCCATGAACAGGGGAGAGACCGGGGTGGTGCGCAGCCTGCCGCTCTTGCGCCCCGGGACGGAGAGCAGGCGCATCGTGCCGATCGTCAGGCCGAGACGCTGGAGGGTCACGATCACCCGGTTCGCCGGCTTGAGCCACCGGGGAAGCACGAGGTCGTTCGGCATCCTGGCTATCCTCGCGCCGCCGCGCCCGCCGGCTCGACCTCCTCGTCCCATTCCACCCTGTACGAGTAGGCCTCTCTCGCTTTCCGGACGCCAATCTTGATGAAGAAGGGTAGCACCAAGTCGCGGATGGCGCGGGTGAGCACGTTCGCCGGGGCCTTCCCGCCGCTGGTCTTTCGGGCCGCCTCGACCAGCTCCTCGACCCGGTCCTTGCGGAGCCGCTCGAAGGCGGTGAAAGCCTTCTCCGTTTCGGGGATGTCCCGCAGGCACTTGGCGAGCACGACGGCGTCCTCCATCGCCATCGAAGCGCCCTGCCCCGCGCTCGGGAGCGTGGCGTGCGCGGCGTCCCCGATCAGGCACACCGGCCCCTCGTGCCAGCTGGGCAGCGACGGCATGTCGTAGCTCGGCCAGCGGCCGATCTCGCGCGTCGAGCCGATGATCCGGGATATGGGCTCGTGGTCGTCGTTGTGGAGCTCGAGCAGCCTCTCCCGCCAGCGCTCGTGGGGGACGGCCTGGAGCGCGGCCCGGTCCGGCTCGCCAGGCTCCCCGTAGTTCTCGAACCAGTAGACCTCGCCGGAGGGCACCACCTGGTAACCGAAGAAGCCTCTCTTGCCGAACGTCATCCGCATGACACCCTCGGAGGGCGGGACAGCCGGGACGTGGACGAACCCGCCGGAGTCGATGAGGCCCGCGTATCGGGGTTCCGGGGCGCCCGGCATGACCAGTCGCCGGGTCGGGGAGTGGATGCCGTCGCAGCCCACCAGGAGATCTCCCTCCGCCTCCGACCCGTCCTCGAAATGGGCGGCCACCTTGCGCTCCCGCGTAACCTCGAGGTCAGAGAGGCGCTTGCCGAACTCGACGGCGATGCCGCGCCGCAGCGCCGCCTCGCGGAGCGCCCCGGTGAGCTGGCCCCGCTTGATGAGGACCGTCGTCTCTGGGAGCTCGCCGAGCCTCTTGCCGCGGTGGTTGTGCATGACGATGGAGGTGGTCGGGGTGCCGTGCCGGAGCACCTCGTCCTTGATGCCGAGCGTGTCGAGCACGGCGACGCCGTTGGGCGCCAGGTTCAGGAAGTAGCCTGCCCGGTCGTCGGGCTCGGGCCTTCCCTCGTAGATCACCGGCTCGATGCCGGCGCGCCTGAGGAACATGGCGAGCACGGGACCCGAGATCCCGCACCCGATTATCAATGCCCTGCGTCCGTTACCCACGGGCCTGTCCCCCTCTCGGACCGAGGACCCTCCAGAGCAGGTCCGAGAACGTCCAGAGCAGGAAGGCCGCGCCACCCGCCATGGGGCGGATGCGGGTGTTCTGGAACGCGGCGAGGCGCCACCCGTCGCCCTCCCGCGTCGCGACGAGGGTCTGGATCGAGTCCCGCTCAGGCGACGGCTCGGTCTTGCCGCGCATCACGGTGGAGCCCACCGCGTGCACCACTGCCACGTCGGGGCCAACGAAACGCACGTCTGTGACCTCCCCCACCAGGCGCGTCCCCTTAATCCACCTGTCGAAGAGCTTCTGGTGGAACGAGGAGATCTCCCCCCGTCCCTCGAAGCGCGTGCCGTCGAACGCGACGAGGTCTCCATCCTCCGCGAAGGGCGCGGCGAAGGCGGAGCCGCTGCCTCTGTTCCAGCCGTCCAGCAACCGCCGGTACAGGTCGCGGATCGCCGCCTCGTCGGCCGAGCGGTTCGCGGCTCTCTCGCCGCTGTGTGGTCGGGTAGTCATGTGTCGAGCTCCTTTCAATGAAGGTTTCAGCCTTCAGGTATCAGACACCAGCGATTGGCTGGAGGCTGTTCTGCCGCGGAGCTTCGACCTGCTATCCTTAGAGGTAGGCACTGGGTGGCAGCTTTCGCTCTGCGGGATCTACTACTCGGTGATCAAACCCCCGGCGCAAGGTGTGGCAGCACCGCGCCGGGGGTCTTACTGCTCTAGGTCATGCTTCCTCCTCGCCTCGTCCCACGGCCGCCACGTCGTCTCGCCGGTGGAACGCCTCCCATCCCGCCAGCCCGTCCAGGGTGCCGGCTTCGATCTCACGGACGAGCCCGCGGACCCAGTTCAGCTCGGCCTCCCGCAGCACCAGCTCGTGCTCGTTCTCGATGAGGAAGAGCCGGGCCACGCCCTGCTCTACCGTCGCATCCATGGCTGAGCGCATACCCTCCACCTCGCCTTCGAGACGGCGTGCTCTCTCCCGGAGCAGCGCGACGGCCTCGCCGGGCGGGAGGGCAGCCAGGAAGGAGAGCCCTGCGGCGAACTGCGTGTACTCCTTCGACGGGACGCTCAGGAGCTCGCGCAGCCACTCGAGGAACTCCACCCGCCCCTCGTCGGTCAGCCCGTAGACCGTCCGCTCCGGACGCCGGCCCTCCCTGACCGTCTCCAGCGGTCGGATCAAAGCCTCCCGCTGCAGCGCTTCCACCACCGAGTACAGCGAGCTGTACCGGAGCCGGATCGCCTCGTGCTTGGCGCGCTCGCGCATCACCGTGACCATCTCGTACGGGTGCATCGGCCGCTCGTACAGAAGCGCCATTACCGCCAGCGCCAGCGGGCTCGATACCTTCCTCTTCGACTCCAAAATCAAGCTCCTAGTCGATTTCGTTTAGTCGAATACGACTATATAGGCTCAGCCGACGGATTTCAAGGGGTCCGGGTATTTTTCTCCTGGCTTCCTTCAAGGACGGTGTTCTCCACCCTGGAGCACTTGCTACCTTGTGTTGGCAAATTAGTTGTCTATAAGGTAAACTCGCCGTGTGGAGTCTCTGGGCGGATCGAGCGGGACGTCGGGTGGTAAGGCCCACGAGTTGTTGTCCGAGGTGGGCCCAAGGGTGCGCGCGGCGCGGCGCGCCCGGGAGATGACGCTCGAGGCGCTCGCCGCCTCGAGCGGCGTCTCGGTGGCGCACCTCTCCAGGTTGGAGTCCGGGGCGAGGCAGCCGTCGCTGGCTACCCTGCTGAACGTGGCCGCGGGGTTGGGCGTCCCGATCTCGAGGCTGCTGGAGGGGTCGCGGGAGCCGGGACCGGGGACGGTGGTGAGGGGGTCTGAGGCGCCCTTCTACGAGGGTATGGGCTTCCGTTTCCAGCCGCTGGTGCCCGAGGCCGGACCGGCGGGGCTCGCGGCCATCAAGGTGGTCTTCTCCGCCGACCGCGCGGAGCCCGAGTACCACCGCCACGAAGGCGAGGAGTGGTTGTACGTGCTCTCGGGGCGGCTGCGGCTGACGCTTGGCGGAGAGAGCACCGTACTCGGGCCCGGTGACGCCGCGTTCTTCGATGGGATGCTGTCCCACTCCTTCGACGTCCTGGGCGAGGAAGACGTGGAGATACTCATGGTGGCCGCCGTGATCCCGAGGACGGCTGCGGGGGAAGCCCGGCGGCCCGGGGGGCGGCCCCATCCCTTGCACGAGGGTCATCACGCCGTGGGCGAGAGACCGCGACCTTCAGAGGAGGCTTCTGGTGGAGAACACGACGAGTAGGTACGATGCGGTGGTGGTGGGGGCGGGCTCCGCGGGGCTCTCGGCCGCGCTGATGCTGGGCAGGGCCAGGAGGCACGTCCTGGTGCTCGACGGCGGGGAGCCGAGGAACGCGCCCTCATCCGGCGTCCACTACTTCCTCACGCGGGACGGCACCCCCCCGGAGGAGTTGTTGCGGATAGGCCGCGAGCAACTGGAGCCGTACCCTGGCGTCGAGTTGCGGGAGGCGAGGGCGACGGGGGCGGCCGGCTCCGACGACGGCTTCGAGGTGGCGTTGGAGGACGGGACGGTCGTGGTGGCGCGCAGGATCCTGCTCGCCACGGGCGTCCACGACGAGCTGCCGGAGAGGCCTGGCTTCGGGGAGCTGTGGGGGCGTGGGGTCTACCACTGCCCCTACTGCCACGGCTGGGAGGTGCGCGACAGGCCGCTCGCTGTCCTGGCGGAGACCGAGCACCTGGCGACGCAGACGGCCCTGATCCGCAACTGGAGCCGCGACCTCGTCGCCCTGACCGACGGCGCGGACGGGCTGGATGCGGATACACGGTCGAGACTCGCGGCGCTGGACGTGCCGGTGAAGGAGGAAAGGATCTCGCACCTGGAGGGCGACACCGAAGCGGGCTTGCGCCGGATCTTCTTCGAGGACGGCTCCCGGATCGAGCGCGAAGGGCTCTTCTACGCGCCGCCCCAGCGCCAGCGCTCCGACCTCGCGGAGTCGTTGGGCTGCGAGATGGAGGCGATGGGACGGCTCTCAGCCGTCGTCAAGGGCGACCCGATGACGAGGGAGACCAGCGTGCCTGGTGTGTACGTGGCCGGGGACGCCGGCACCGTGCTGCAAGGCGCCATAATGGCCGCCGCCTCCGGAGCCAGCGCGGCGGCCTTCCTCAACCACTCCCTGATCTCGGAGGACGCCGAGCTCGCCTCTTCCGGGCATGCCACTACTCGCTAGCACCTGATGGCTGGAAGAACCCTTCGAAGACCCAACGACCTGCAGCCGAGCATCAGGCCGCCTCAGGCGAGGCGGTGGGCGAACATCTTCCGGAGGCCCGGCTCCCCGGAGCCGTCCGTGACGGCTTCCTCGAAGGTTATCCTGGCGCTTTGGCCGTCGAGCTCCAGGGTAGCTACCTGGTTCGAGAACCAGGTATTGTCGTGAGCGAGACGCCAGGTTATCTCCGGCGCCTTAACCCCCGCGAGGCGTGAGAGGAGGCGTCCGGCGGGGGTGGCCGGCCTCGTCCAGGCCACGCGCTGGAGGCGAGACTTCTCGTTGGGGAGGGCGTTGCGCAGCGGAGAGCAGACCGCCTGGTGGACCCTGCTGCCCGCGTTACCGTCGTGGAACGACGCCTCGGCGAGGTAGCCGTGGTGGACGTCGCCGGAGAGGATGGTTATGGAGGAGGGAGGGGCTCCCTTCTCGCCAGCGCCTACGCGCCGGATGAGATCCGTGAGCGCGGCGAACGAGTCGTGGAACGAGGCCCACTGGTCGAGGTCCTGAGAGCGCCGGATCGCCTCCCCCAGCGCCCTCGCGCGGTCGCCCCACGCGCCCCCGCAGACCGCCTCGTTCCAGGCTTGCAGGTGGTGCATGCCGGGGCCGAGGAGGACGGGGAGCGAGGTGCCGAGGAGGAGGTGGTCGAAGCCGCCGGTGGCCTTATCCTCGATCCAGGCCCACTCCTCGGCGTCTACCATCGAGCGGCGTCCCTCGTCCAGCACCCGTCCGCCGCGGGAGTCCATCACGATCAGGCGGATGTCGCCGAAGTCCCTGTAGAAGCTCCAGCGCGTCCCGTCGGAGGTGCGGTGGGAGCGGTAGGCGAAGTCCCGCAGCAGCGGCCAGGCGTCGCGCGCGAGCCGCACCTTCTCGAAGAGCTCGTCCTCTTCGAGCTCGTTCGGGGAGAGGTTGCCGAGGTGCTGGTAGACCCAGTACGAGGCGTTCGCGCCGACGATCTGGTCGTTCCACCACGGCTTGTTGCGCGTCTCCTCCACCCAGGCCTCGGAGATGTTCCAGTCGTCCGAGACCTCGTGGTCGTCGAA
>DATACV010000054.1:0-6677 GCA_036258875.1 Rubrobacteraceae bacterium | reverse complement strand
GCCGGGGAGCTGAACGGGAGGTACCTCACGGACCGCAAGGAGGTCTCGCCCCCTGAGCCACGCGACGAGGCTGCGCAGAAGAGGTTGTGGGAGGTCAGCGAGGGGCTCACCAACCTCCGGGTTACGTCGTAGAATCTAGGGGTTTGAGCCGGAGCTTTTCGCAGAGGCGGTTTGATAATGAGGATGATCTGATGGGCCGCAGGGGCGGCATAGAGGTCGAGAACCTGGTGCGCGAGTTCAGGAAGGGGCCGCGGGCCGTCGACGGCATAAGCCTCACCGTCGAGCCGGGTGAGATCTACGGCTTCCTCGGCCCCAACGGGGCCGGCAAGTCCACGACGGTCCTGATGCTCGCCACGCTCTTGCCGCCGACGAGCGGCACCGCGCGTGTGGCGGGCTACGACATCGTGAGGGAGGGGCCGCAGGTGCGGGCCTCCATCGGGGCGGCGCTTCAGGAGGCGGCCCTCGACCAGTTCCTGACCGGGCGCGACCACCTGCGGCTGCAGGGCGCGCTGCACGGCCTCCCGCGCGCCGAGCGCCGCAAGAGGGGAGACGAGCTCCTCGAGCGCGTCGGGCTCTCCGAAGCCGCCGACAGGCGGGTGCGCGGCTACTCCGGCGGGATGAAGCGGCGGCTCGACCTCGCGCTCGCCCTCGTGCACCGGCCGAGCATCCTGTTCCTCGACGAGCCGACGACCGGCCTCGACCCCCAGAGCCGCAGCGCCCTCTGGGCCGAGGTCAGCCGGCTCGCCCGGGATGATGGGGTAACCGTCTTTCTGACTACCCAGTACCTCGAGGAGGCCGACGTGCTCGCGGACCGGGTAGGGATCATCGACAAGGGCCGCATCGTCGCCGAGGACACGCCCGAGGCGCTCAAGGCCGAGATCGGGCGCCCCAGCGTCGAGGCGACACCGACGGACCCCGACGAGCGCGACGCCGTCGCGGGGGCCCTGAGCCGCTTCGGAGAGGAGATACCGGCGCAGCCCGGCGCCGTCGCCGTGCGGCTCGACCACGGCGACCTCGCCGACGTGGTGCGTGCCCTCGACGCCGAAGGCCTCAAGGTCTCCAACCTCAGGCTCGACGAGCCGTCCCTGAACGACGTGTTCCTGGAGAAGACCGGGCGCTCGCTGGAGGGCGCGGGCGACGAGGAGAACCGGGCCGAGGAGGCGCAGACCTAGGATGGGCTCGTCGTTGCCCACCCAGGTCGCGGCGCTCGCGCAGCGCTCCGTGCTGCGCACCGTGCGCCAGCCCGCCGTCATAATCTCTGCCCTTCTCTTCCCGTTGATGTTCTTCTCCATAAACGCCTACGGGTTGGACGCCGCCGCGCGCATCCCCGGCTTCCCCGCCGACTCGTACCTGGATTTCGCCTTCGCCTTCCCGCTCATCCAGGCCTCGCTCTTCGGCGCGATCACCGCCGGCGCCGACCTCGCCCGCGACATCGAGACCGGCTTCTTCGACCGTCTCAAGCTCACCCCGATGCGCCCGGTCTCGCTGCTTTTGGGGATGCTCGCGGGGATCCTGGCGCTCGGGCTCCTTCAGGGCGTCGTGTTCCTCGCGGTGGGCACCCTCATGGGCGTAGACGTAAGGAGCGGCTTTCCCGGGATGGTCGTGATCGTGTTCCTGATGATGCTCGTGGCGCTCGGGTTCGGGGGGATCGGGGCCATCCTGGCTCTGAGGACCGGCTCGGTCGAGGCGGTCGAGAGCGCGTTCCCGCTCTTCTTCGTCGCCATCTTCATGTCGAGCATAAACCTGCCGCGCGACCTGATCGAAGCCGACTGGTTCCGCTTCATCGCGACGATAAACCCGATCTCCTACCTGGTCGAAGGCATCCGCAGCCTGGTCATCACAGGCTGGGACGCGCAGACGCTCGCCATAGGCTTCGCCTGCGCGGTCGCCATCCTCGTCGTCGCCCTCGGCGGGGCTGCGGCCTCTCTGAGGACGAGGGTGGCGTAGGGCCGTGGGCGGCTTCTTCTGGGTGGCGGGGGCCGTGGCGGGGCGCCAGATCTACAAGTACTTCGCCAACCCCGCGTTCCTGGCGCCGGCGCTCTTCCCGCTCTTCTTCTTCGTCGCCTTCGGAGGGGGGCTCACCAGGGTGGGCGACGTGCCCGGCTTCGACTACGCGCCGGGCTACATAGCCTTCCAGTACGTGTGGGCCCTCTTGCAGGCGGTCGCCATGGGCGGGGCGTTCACCGGGTTCTCCATAGCCGGGGACTTCGAGAACGGTTTCGCGAGGAGGCTACTGCTCGCCGCCTCGAACCGCTCAGGGATCATCCTCGGCTACACCATCGCCTCCCTCGTTCGCGTCACCGTCACTGGCGCGCTCGTCACGGTCATCGCGCTCGTGGTCGGCATCCCCGTAAGCGGCGGCTTCGACCTGTTCGGCCTGATCGGGCTCGCAGTCCTCGTGAACGTCGCGGCGACGCTCTTCGGGGCGGGGGTTGCGATGCTGCTGCGCACCCAGCAGGCGGGGCCGGTGATCCGGACGCCCATCTTCCTTATCCTCTTCCTCGCCCCGGTCTTCGTGCCGCTGAACCTCCTCTCCGGCTGGCTCGAGACCATAGCCCGCCTGAACCCCTTCACGACCATCCTCGACGCCGCCCGCGGCTTCCTCGCCGGCGACCCGACGAGCGCCCTGCCGGCTTACGCCATCGGGTTCGCTCTCGTCGCGGTCTTCGTCCTCTGGGCCCTCTACGGCCTGCGACAAGCCGAGAGAGCGGGATGATCGATGGGACAGCGGGAAGGGGTACGGTCGTGAGATACCTCCTCGCGGCGTCCCTGTTCGTCCTGCTACCGGTGCTGGCCGGGTGTGCCGGCTCCGAGCCCGGGTCCGAAAGGGGTGCCCGCCCCGCCGATGAGCCCGCGGACTGCGAGCCAACGCGGCCAGACATGCTGGGACCCTTTTACGAGCCGGGCGCGCCAATCCGGACGAGCGTAGGTAGCGGGTACGTGCTCTCCGGCGCAGTGCTGGCCGCCGGGGACTGCGAGCCGGTTCCTGAGGCCAGGATCGAGTTCTGGCTCGCCAACCCCGAAGGCGAGTACGACGACGAGCACCGGGCCACGGTCCCGGTCGGAGAGAGGGGAGGATACCGGTTCGAGAGCAGCGTCCCCGTACCGTACGATGGCAGGCCACCGCACATCCACATCCGGGCGACCGCGCCGGGATACCGGGAGCTGGTGACGCAACACTACCCGGAGAAGGGGCAGAGAGAGGCGGACCTCGACCTGGTCCTCGAACCGCTGTAAGACCATCCCGGTATGGCAGGCGACGGCGTAAAGGGGGAAGGAGCGTGATGGAGGACCTCAAGACGATAACCCGCGAAGAGCTCAAGGCGAAGATGGACCGCGGAGACGACTTCGTCCTTCTGGAGGTGCTCGGGGAGGCATCCTATCGCCGGGGACACCTGCCTGGCGCCATCCGGTTCCAGGACACGAGCCGGGCGCCCGAACACTTCCCGGACAGGAGCACGTTCGTCGTCGCCTATTGCTCCAGCTTCAACTGACACTCCTCGACGCGGGTCGTCCGGGAGCTGACGACCATGGGTTACGAGAACGCCTTCGAGTACGAGGGCGGCAAGGAGGACTGGGTCGAGGCCGGCTACCCCGTCGAAAGGGAGGCCTAGCCCGCTCGCACGAGGCGGCTCAGGCTCGCCGCGAACGGTGCCTCGACGATGCCCCGCTCGGTGATGATCGCTGTAACGAGGTAGTGAGGGGTCACGTCGAACGCCGGGTGCGCGGCCTCGACGCCCTCCGGTGCGAGCGCCCGATCTCCGAGGTGGGTTACTTCCAGGGGATCGCGCTGCTCTATGGGGATCTCCTCGCCGCTCGCGAGGCTCATGTCGATGGTGGAGGTCGGGGCGGCCACGTAGAAGGGGATGGCGTGGGCGCGCGCCAGTACCGCGAGGCCGTACGTGCCGATCTTGTTCGCCACGTCGCCGTTGGCGACGATGCGGTCGGCCCCGACGATTATGCAGTCCACCTCGCCGCGTCCCATGAAATGGGCTGCCATGTTGTCGGTGATCAGGGTCAGGGGGATCCCGGCCTCCTTGAGCTCCCACGCCGTGAGGCGCGCCCCCTGCAAGAACGGCCGCGTCTCGTCCACGAGCACGTGCAACTCCTTGCCCCCCTCGTGAGCCGTTCTGATCGGCGCGAGCGCCGTGCCGTAGCCCGTCGTGGCGAGACCGCCGGCGTTGCAGTGCGTCAGGACCCGCGTCCCGCTCCCCAGCAGCGCGGCGCCGTGCTCGCCGATAGAGCGGCACATCCGCTCGTCCTCGTCGCGGATGGCGTGCGCCTCCGCCAGCAGTCGCTCCGCAAGCTCAGGTACAGGAACCCCCGGACCGGTCTCCCGCGCGACCCGCAGCATTCGACCGGTGGCCCAGCTCAGGTTGACGGCCGTGGGACGCGCGGCGTCGAGCGTCTCCTTCGCGCTTGCCAGCTCGTCGAGGAGACCAGCCCGGTCCGTCGCGGCGCTGCTCAGGCCCGCTAGCGCCATACCGTAGGCCGCCGTGACGCCGATAGCCGGGGCTCCGCGCACCACCATCGCGCGGATGGCGTCAGCCACCTCCTCGACCGACCCGCAGCGGACGCTCTCGCGGGTGTGCGGCAGCTTAGTCTGGTCGATCAGGCACACCGCGCCCGGCTCCCACCATACCGTCCGCACCTCTCCCCGGTCCATGCCGCAGAGAATATCTCTCTGCGGTTGGGGAGACAACGCGAAGCTCCCGAAACCGAGAGTTTGGTAAACTCTCCCCGCGTCACAAGGAGAGGTGTCCGAGTTGGCCGAAGGAGCGCGACTGGAAATCGCGTAGGCGGTGTTGAACCGTCTCGTGGGTTCGAATCCCACCCTCTCCGCTCTTTCAGGCTTCAGGTGTCAGGCTACAGGCTTCAGCAAGAGGGTTCGGGGCGAATTGCCCGTTCGAAGGCGCGACGAAAAACCTGATGCCTGACGCCTATCTGATAGAATCAGATCGCCGCGCTAAGCGGGGAGCTGGCGATGCCCTGTACCTGCGATCGCCTAGCAGGGCCTAGATCCCCGCCCGAGGCGGCCCGTGTTCGGTAGAGACCGGTGACCGCGGCGTAGATGGCCGGGTCCCGGGCAATGAGGCCCCGTGAACCGTGTCAGGACCGGGAGGTAGCAGCACTAAGCGGGTAACCTCATGTGCTGCGGGGTAGCTCGGCCGGAGCTAGCAGCCGGAGACTCGCCGGGTTCGGGTCCGTCGACGGCGGGGTGCGCGGTAATTTAGGTTTTGAGGCATTGAGTTTTCTTGCCTCGAGAGGTTCCTTGGACTCCTTGCGCTTTACCAAACTCACCTCGTTCCTTCGACTAACCTAGGGATTGCCGAATCAGAGGATTGCGCCCCGAGTCAAAGACTCAAAACCCTGTAGCCTAGAAACTCAAGACCTAGAGGCCTTTCTGGCGATGGATCGAAGCGGGGCGTCAGTTATACTAGAAGCGTGCGTTTCCTTATCCCCGTTCACACTAGATGAACCACACCACGCTCTACCGCAAGTGGCGGCCAAGACGCTTCGGCGAGGTCGTCGGCCAGGAGCCCGTCGTGCGCACGCTCAGTCGCGCGATAGAGACCGGGCGCTTCGCCCACGCCTACCTGTTCTCCGGCCCGCGCGGGACGGGGAAGACGAGCACGGCAAAGGTGCTCGCGATGGGCCTGAACTGCGCCAAAGGGCCGACACCCGAGCCGGACGGGACGTGCGATAGCTGCCGCGCGATCGTGAACAACTCCTCGCTCGACGTGGTCGAGATGGACGCGGCCTCCAACAGGGGGATAGACGAGATCCGGGACCTGAGAGATAGGGTGAACCTTGCCCCGGTCGCGGGCCGGATGAAGGTCTACATAATAGACGAGGTCCACATGCTGACCGCCGAGGCCTTCAACGCCCTCCTGAAGATGCTCGAGGAGCCACCCGAGCACGTGGTCTTCGTCCTCGCCACCACCGAGAAGCACAAGGTGCTCCCGACCATAATAAGCCGCTGCCAGAGCTTCGACTTCCGCCGACCCGGCGTCGAGACCCTCAAGGAGAAGCTCGCCGAGATAGCAGAGGCCGAAAATATAGAGGGCGAGCCGGAGGCGCTCACGGTGATCGCGCGCGAGGGGAGGGGCTCCTTCCGCGACGCCGAGGGTCTCCTTGACCAGCTCTCCTCTTTCGCGGAGGGCCCCATCACGGCATCCATGGTGCGCGAGCTCCTGGGGAGCGTCGGTCCCGAAGCTCTCCTGGAGACGACCGCGGCGCTCCACGAGCGCAGGGCCGCGGACTCTTTGCGCATCGTGGACCGGCTCTCGAACGAGGGCAGGGACCTCGGCCAGTTCGTCGGCGAGCTCATCTCCCACCTCCGGACCCTGATGCTACTACCGCACGCCCCGGAGATAGCCCTGGCGGAGGTCGGGGCGGACGAGCGCGGGCCGCTCGAGGAGCAGGCCAGCACCATCCCGACGGCCGAGGTAGTGCGGCTCATCGAGGCGTTGGACGGCTCTTTAGGCCGCGTAAAGCGCGGCGGCGACCCGAAGCTGGAGGTCGAGCTCACCTTCCTCAAGCTGACCCGCGACTACACGGAGCCCCAGGTAGAGGGCCTACTCAGCCGTCTGGAGGAGCTGGAGCGGGCGGTAGCGAACGGTACCGTATCCCCGCGGGCCGAGAGCCCGACCGAGACCGCGCCCCCACCGCGCGAG
>DATACV010000053.1:0-3127 GCA_036258875.1 Rubrobacteraceae bacterium | reverse complement strand
AAACGCCCTATCAGCTAACGCAGACGGAGGGGGATGCGTGAAGCTTAGACTCTCGCAACTGTTTTGTATCGCGCTACTGGCCGGGGCCTTTCTCGTCCTGTCCGACGGGCACGCGGCGACGAAGGTGGGGCTGGCCTCCTGGTACGGACCGGGCTTCGAGGGACAACCGACGGCCAGCGGTGAGATCTTCGATCCTCACGGGTTCACGGCCGCCCACCCTACCCTGCCCCTCGGCACCGAGCTGATAGTTCACTACGGCGGTCGCGCGGTCAAGGTGGTCGTGAACGACCGGGGCCCCTACTCGAGCGGGCGCGAGCTCGACCTCTCGCAGGGCGCCGCCGAATACCTCGGCCTCACCTACGCCGGCGTGGACTACGTGGACTACTCCATCGCGGGCGGCGGGGGCTACGGTGGCGGCGAACCCCCGGAGGACACTACCGGGTCGGCGTCCGAGGCGCAGTACTCTTCGGGCGGCAGCGGCTTCTCCGGCGGGACCTACGTGGTGCAGTCCGGGGACACACTCTCCGGGATAGCCGCCGAGCTCGGGACCTCCGTCGAGGACCTGGCCGCCGCCAACGGCATAGCCAACCCCGATCTCCTGTACCCAGGCCAGACGCTCCGCTACTGAGCCGGGGCTCCGGTCCTCCCGGTGATCGCCGCCAGGCGATGCCGCGGTCGTACGGGCGCCGGCCGGTAGAGAGCCTCCGGACCGACCGCCTGCTTGCAGAGCGCCTGCGCGAGGAGCACCTGCCTGAGATCCGGGGCATGCACCGGGACCCCCGGGTCATGGCGACCCTCGGCGGTCTCCGCTCCGACGAGGAGACCGCCCGGTACCTCAGGGATAACCTGGACCACTGGGACCGGTACGGGTACGGGATCTGGGCGTTCAGGAACAGGGCAGACGGCCGGTTCGTGGGCCGCTCCGGCCTGCGCAACACGCACGTCGGCGGCGAATACGAGGTAGAGCTCGCCTACGCGCTCGCGCCCGATTACTGGAACAGGGGGCTGGCCACGGAGATGGCGAGGGCGAGCCTGGAGGTCGCTTTCGAGGACCTCGGTCTGGCCGACGTGGTCTGTCTCACCCTGCCGACGAACCGGGCGTCGCAGCGCGTCATGGAGAAGGCCGGCTTCGAGTACGAACGCGACGTCGTCCACGTGGGGCTGCCCCACGTGCTTTACCGCATCACCGCCGCGGGTTAGGAGGGTGGCCGCCGTTCTGCGCTTCGTCTCGGTCTGCGACGATGATGTAGCCTCGGCTGACCATGATCGCCTTGATGCTCGGAAAGCAAGCGCGACGCACGCCCGCATAGCGGCGCCCAAACGGCACGCCCCGAAGCCTCAACGTCACCTTGCGGTCGAGATATGCACTTGAGCCTAAACGTCATAGAGACGGTTACTCATCGTGGAGGTTGCTGGAGGACGAGGGGAAAACAGGGCTCCACGCGAGCGTCCGGGAGCCAGGATCCATAAGGCGGGGGCGGTCGAGCGAACTCGTAGCGGGGGCCGCCAGCACAAGGAGTCGTGTCTAGGACCAGAAGAGCCAGTATGCTAGGGCGCCGATGCAGGCCGGGATTGCTGCGACGGCCAGGGCTCTTGCGGCCAAGGAAGCACCGGTCCAGAGGTTTCCGATCCAGCGCCCACCCCTCCGCAGGCCCACCTCGGCCCGGTCGAGGAAGCGGGCGAGGGACAGGAGCTCGCCGGCGAGCATCCACAGCCCCACGACGATGATGATGTAGCTGGGACCGGGTGTGGGCAGGAACGCGATGCCCGCGACGATGAGGATGGGCCCGCCGACGAGGTTGAGGAGCCTGCCGTACCTCGACGTCTCGCTCCGCTCGCGGCGCTCGCGGTGGTTGTGGTAGCGGGTCTGGAAGCGGTGGCCGGGCTCGAGCTCCCTGAACACGCGCCACCGGTGCCAGCCCTTCTTCGCCTTCTCAATCACGCTCATATCGCAGCCTACCCGGTCCAGAGGCCAAAGCAGGGATCATAACCGGCTCCGGTTCTCGGGACTCGATCTCCGGGTTGAACCGGTGCGCTACGTCACCAACCCGCCAGCCCTGATGCCTCGACGATCCTGAGGAGGTTTGTTCACGAACGTCATAGGCGCGGGCTTCGGCAGAACGTGGCGCTGCGGACGACCTCGGCCCGGGACGGGCGGGGTCGCTGGTGGTTCAGCCGAGGAGGAACCGGTAGGCCACGTAGGCGACAGCGGCGGCGAGTAGCGCGGTCACCGCGACGACCGCGAGCTTCCCGAGCGCGGACGACCGCCAGACCTTTACGACGAACCGTCCGAACCTTCTCAACCTTACCTCCGCCCAGTCCAGGAAGCGGGCGGCGGGCAGCAGCTCGCCGGCCAGTATCGCGAGGCCGACAAAAACCGTGGCGAAGCCGGGCCCGGGCAAGGGCGCCAGAAAGAGACTCCCGAGCGCCAGGACCGTCCCGAAGACGATCAGGAAGATCCTCTTAAGGATGTGGCCTCGTTCGTCCTGCTGACGGCGTCGGTAGCGGTCCTGGAAGCGGTGGCCAGGCTTGCTCTCGCTGAACTCTCGCCACTGCTCTCTCAGCCTCTCGATCACGATCCGAATCATCCCACGATTCCGCGCCTCTGACACCACGGCTCCAACCAGGGTCCTCGTATCGTGCGTTATGCGGCCGGATGCGGTATACAAGTAGTGCCGGAACCCATACGTACAGAAAGATGGTGCCTATGACCGTCGACGATGGCCAGTCGGTGAGTTCTCGTTTTGAGGTCGCCACGCTCGGTGGCGGATGTTTCTGGTGCCTGGAGGCCGTGTACGACGAGCTGCGGGGCGTAGAGAGCGTCGAGTCCGGATACTCGGGCGGCCCGGTCCCGAACCCGACGTACCGCCAGGTCGTTACCGGGACGACGGGACACGCGGAGGTCGTACAGGTCACATTCGACCCCGAGGCCGTCTCGTTCAGGGAGATCCTGGAGGTTTTTTTCACCATCCACGACCCCACAACCTTGAACCGGCAGGGCGCGGACGTCGGGCCGCAGTACCGCTCCGCCATCTTCTACCACGACGAGGAGCAGCGCCGCGTCGCCGAGGAGCTCATCTCGGAGCTGGAGGCAGAGGGCGTCTGGGACGACCCCATAGTCACCGAG
>DATACV010000052.1:0-6849 GCA_036258875.1 Rubrobacteraceae bacterium | reverse complement strand
GTCATCAGCGGCATAGGCCGCGAGTTCCCTGTCGAGTTCACCGGCGGCGACACCACCGCTGCCACCGCGCTCACCGACCTGATCCAGACCGACGCCGCCATCTCCCCCGGCAACTCGGGGGGCGCCCTGGTGGACCGCGATGGCCAGGTCATCGGCATCAACGTGGCCTACCTACCCCCGGCCGAGACGGGCGCCGTGAACATCGGGTTCGCCATCCCCTCGGACACCGCTATCTCGGTAGCCGACCAGCTCATCGAGACGGGCGAGGTCCAGAGTGCCTACCTCGGCGTCCGAACGACCGACCTGAGCCCCGAAGACGCCGAGCGTTTCGGCCTCTCCGTCGAGTCCGGCGCCCTCGTCGAGTCGGTCGAGCCCGGCACAGGCGCCGCGGGCGCGGGGATGCGCCGCGGCGACATTATCGTGGGGCTGGGCGACGCCCGGGTGGAGAGCACGGGCGACCTCCTCGGGGCCCTGCGAGACTACCGTCCCGAAGATACGGTCGAGGTTACGGTGGTCCGCGACGGGGAGGAGCAGACGCTGGACGTGACGCTCGGCGAACGCCCGCAGGAGTAAGAGGGTGCGCAGCACGTGGGGCAAGAGGGCCAAGGAGACCTTCGCCATCGTAGCCATCGGCGACGGCGCGATCGAACTCCTCTCGCCGAGGGAGCACTCGCTCCTCTGGGAGATCGGTCCCGAAGGCACCCGCAAGATCGCCCGGTTCTTCGCCGAGAACCCCACCTACATGCGCCTCCTCGGCGCGTCCCAGATAGCCTTCGGCGTCTGGCTGGCGCTGCGCCAGTACCGCGACGACTGAGGGTCTGCGGGCCGCCTCGTGAGGGCGGTCCCTCGGCGGTAGAATAGCCCGGTGGCGCACGAACACCCTCACGAAGCAGTCCGCGGCGAGAGTAGGCGGGCGCTCGGGATCACGCTCGCCCTGACGGTGAGCTTCACGGTCGCCGAGGTCATCGGCGGCCTCCTCACCGGCAGCCTCGCGCTGCTCGCCGACGCGGGGCACATGCTCTCGGACAACCTCTCGCTCGGGCTCGCGCTCTTCGCGGCGTGGCTCGCCGGCCGGCCCGAGACCCCCGAGAAGAGCTTCGGCTACAAGAGGGCCGAGATCCTCGCTGCCCTCGCGAACGGCGTGACGCTGGTGGCGATCTCGATCTGGATCTTCGTGGAGGCGTTCTCGCGCCTGCGAGAGCCGCCGGAGATCCCGGGCATCCCCATCCTCATCATCGCCACCCTCGGACTCGTGGTGAACGCCGCGGGCGTAATCGTCCTCTCGCGCTCGGGGAGCGAGAGCCTGAACGTGCAGGGCGCCCTCCGACACGTGATCGCCGACGCCCTGGGCTCGATCGGCGTGATCTTCGCCGCGCTCGTAATCGTCCTGACCGGCTGGCGCTACGCCGACCCCCTCGCGAGCGTCGCGATAGCGGCCCTGATCCTCGCGAGCTCCTGGACGCTCCTGCGAGACTCGACGAACGTCCTCCTCGAAGGAACCCCCCGCGGCATAGACGCCAAAGCGGTAGGCCGCAGGATGGCCGCCTCGGACGGCGTCGCAGAGGTCCACGACCTCCACATCTGGGAGATCACCTCCGGCTTCCCGGCCCTCTCGGCCCACGTCCTGGTCGGCCGTAGCGAGGACTGCCACGCGCGCCGCCGCGAGCTCGAAGACCTCCTCGCCCGCGAGTACGGTATCTCCCACACCACCCTCCAGGTCGACCACCTCGGAGAACACGAGAGCGAGTCGCACGGCCCGCGCTTCCTCCCCCTCGGCGAGAAGCCGCGCCGCTCGAACTAGCGGGCTCGCAAGAACCTCGATACTTGCACCAACATATCAATACTCGTTAGAATGATCATATGAACGACGAGCGCTGTAACCTGCTGTGTGTCGATGCTCCCGGGACGGAGGCCATACGCGGGGGGCTGCCTGAGGGTGATGCCGCGAGGTTGGCTGCCGAGCGGGCGCTCTCGGATCCGACGCGTCTGATGCTCGCGGCGGCGTTGCGCGAGGGCGAGGAGCTGTGCGTGTGCGACCTGGCCTGGGGTAGCTGAGCGCGTGAACGAAGCCCCGAACCGAGCCGAGAGACCGTTACCGCTCGCGTGCAGCCTCTCCGGGCCGGAGCTGGCCGTCCGCCGCGGGGAGCTGGGTGAGATCTTCGAGGGACGCCTGGACGCGGAGGAGCTGGATGACGGCTACGAGTTCCTTTTCCCGGGGGACGGAGAGTGGGCCGCGAGGCTCGCTGAGTTCGTCGTCTCCGAGCGCGCGTGCTGTCCCTTTCTCGCCTTCGAGCTCCGCTTCGAGCCCGGAGGCGGGCCGATCCGACTCCGGATACGCGGACCCGAGGGCGCCAAGAGCATAGTCGCGGAGATGGTCGCGGGCGCGGCCATGCGATGAGGCACGTCGAGAGCCTGAAGACGTGGGCCGGGAGGCTCAAGAACGAGCTGTACGCGCTCTACCTGGCGTACCGGGACCCGCGGGTACCGCTCTACGCTCGCGTCTTCGCCGCGCTCGTGGTCGGGTACGCCTTCAGCCCGATAGACCTCATCCCCGACCCCATCCCCGTCCTGGGCTACCTCGACGACCTCGTCCTGATCCCGCTCGGGATCGTTCTCTCCATACGAATGATCCCCGAGCCCGTCCTCGCCGAGTGCCGCGAGAAGGCGAGCCGGCTTTCGGCAGGTTCCAGGCCGGTGAACCGCGTGGCGGCAGTCGCCGTCGTCGCGGTATGGCTCGCCCTGGCGGCGCTCGCCGTCTACCTCACCGTCCGGTACTTGTGAGCAGCTTACCGCGGTTGGCGTTTCGCAGGACGAGTGCTACGGTATGCGCGTAGATCAGGCGAGCAAGAGGCGGAGAGCTTGGGAAGCAAGAGGGGCGCGCAGGCACGACGGGTAGATTCCTCAGGCGGGGGCTCCAGGCGGGCCTACGTCATAATCGGTCTGATCGCCGCTGCCTTTATCGCCGGTTTCGCAGCGCTGGTCATTATCGACGCCCGACAACAAGGAGGAGGCGCGCCGCCCGGCGAGGTCCAGACCTTCGACGTCGGGCCTGGCAACCAGCACACCCAGGCGGACGTGGACTACGAGCAGAACCCGCCTGCCGGAGGCGAGCACAACCCCGTCTGGCAGAACTGCGGCTACTACGCCGAGCCAATACGCGACGAGAACGCCGTCCACTCCCTCGAGCACGGGGCGGTCTGGATCACCTACTCCCCCGACCTCGCCCAGGACGAGATCGAACGCCTGCGCGACCTGGCCGAGGACGAGAGCTACCTCCTCGTCAGCCCCCGCGAAGGTCTCCCCTCGCCGGTCGTGGCCTCTGCCTGGGGCAAGCAGCTGACCCTGGAGAGCGCCGAGGACCCCGACCTCGAACGATTTATCGGGGCTTACGTCCAGGGGCCTGACACCCCCGAGCCCGGGGCCGCCTGCACCGGAGGTATCGGGCAGCCAGCCTAGAGCGAGGTGCTAAGAGGTTTCTAGGTTCTTAGGCTCTAAGGGGTATTCTTGGCGGTACGGGTTACCTACCCTCAACACCTCAATGCCTTAAACCTCAGAGCCTAAATAGCCTTGTCCCACGGAAGGGGCGCCCCTTCCGCGCAACGCACTAGCCCGGCGGTAGCACCACCCTCTGCAGCAGCCGCTCCAGCTCCGCCCGGGGGTCGTCTGTGAGACCGGTGTGCACCTCCGAGGGCTGCACCACGGTGCTGCGGGGCGCGACCAGCCACCCGAAACGCTCCCTGAGCGGCAGACGTCCCACGGCCCCCGCCTCGGGGCCGCCGGCGCAGACCGAGCGGAAGGCCTCAAGGTGGGCCCGCACGGCCTCCAGGTCGGCGTCGGGGTCGAGGGCCCTCAAACGGGCGGCATCCAGGTGGACCCGCGCGCCCAGGAACCTGTCCGCCTGGCAGTAGAGAACCACGCCGGCGTTTATGCACTCCCCGCGCTCCACGCGCGGGATCACCTTCAGGACGGCGTACTCAAAGGGCTTGCTCATGGGCCTCCTCCAGGGCTCCGACCCACCCGCGCGGTTCCTCCAGGCGCCGCGACAGGAACTCTACGTAGGCGGCCCGCACCGCCGCGGCGTCCGCGAACCCGGGTTCGTCCCGCAGCCACTCCTCGGGTACGAGCTCGACGACACCGCGCAGAACCTCTGTCGCTAGACTGGAAACAATCGCGGCGTCCGTCTCGGCGATGGCTCCGGCGAAGGGCAGCAGCACGTGGTCGCGGGCGGCGGCAAAGGGACGCTTGCTCGCCTCCTGCCAGCCCTTCCAGGCGTGGTGGAAGTAGAGCGAGGCGCCGTGGTCTATGAGCCACAGACGGTTGTGCCACGTGAGGAGGTTCGGGTTGCGAGGGGTGCGGTCCACGTTCGTTACGAGGGCGTCGAACCAGAGGATGCGGGAGGCGAGGTCGGAGGAGGGGGGCTCCACGAGAGGGTCGAAGCCCAGGGAGCCGGGGAGGTAGTCGAGGGCAAGGTTCAGCCCCGCGCTCGCCCGGATCAGGTCCTGTATCTCGGGGTCGGGCTCGGCCCGGGCGAGCTTAGGGTCGAGGTCCATGAGCACGATCTCCGGGACCAGCAGTCCCAGGCGGCGTGCGATCTCGCCCGCCAATATCTCCGCCACGAGTGCCTTGCGTCCCTGCCCCGCGCCCCGGAACTTGAGCACGTAGGTCCCGAGGTCGTCGGCCTCGACGACCGCGGGCAGCGACCCGCCCTCCCGTAGCGGCGTCACGTAGCGCGTGGCTTCGACGGTCCTGAGCAAGGCGTCAGTCGCGCCTCACAACGCCCTGGCGCCAGGCGTAGACGGCCGCCTGGGTCCGGTCAGCGAGGTGCAGCTTGCCCAGGATGTTCGAGACGTGGCTCTTGACCGTCTTCTCGCTCACGTAGAGCCGGGAGGAGATCTCCGAGTTGCTCAGGCCCTCGGCGATCAGCTTCAAGACCTCGAGCTCCCGGTCGGAGAGCTCGCGGAACACGTTCGGCTCGTCGCGCCTGGCGCCGTGCAGCTCCCTCACCACCCTCGCCGCGACGCGCGGGTGCAAGACGGCTTCGCCGGCCGCCGCCATTCGGACGGCGTCGGCCAGCTCCTCGGGTCCTACCTCCTTCAGGACGTAGGAGAGGGCGCCGGCGCGGATGGCGGGGAAGACGTGCTCGTCGTCGTGGTAGGAGGTCAGCATGACGACGCTCGTGCGCGGGGAGGAGGCGGTCAGCCGGCGCGTGGCCTCGACGCCGTCCATGCCAGGCATGATCAGGTCCATCAGCGCCACGTCGGGCGCGTGCTCGGCGGCGAGCTTAACGGCCTCCTCCCCGCTCCCCGCCTCGGCGACGACCGTGATGTCGGGTCGCGTCTCGAGAAACGCGCGTACCCCCCGCCGCACCAACGCGTGGTCGTCAACAAGCAGGACGGTTATCGGGTCGCTCATGCGCGTTCACCTCTCTCGGCCGTACCCTCCAGAGGGCAGACGCAGGTAACGGTGGTCCCCTCGCCCGGCGCGCTCTCGACGCTCACGCGCCCGCCGAGCCTCTCTACCCGCTCGCGCATGCTCTGCAACCCGAAGCCGTCGCCAGGGTCTCCTGCGGGGTCGAACCCACGGCCGTCGTCGGCGACCCGGAGGGTGAGGGTGTCGGGGGTGTAGACGAGATCCAGCTCGGCGTGCTCCGCGCCGCTGTGCCTCGCGACGTTGGCCAGGGCCTCCTGGGCGACGCGGAAGAGCGCCTGCTCGGTCTGCAGCGGTATTTCCCGCTCGCCCCTGACGTGGACCTCGGCCGGGATCTCGGCGCTCTGGGACCAGCCCTTGACGTAGTCGCGCAGGGCACCCGCGAGCCCCTTGCCCTCGAGCGCGGCCGGGCGCATCTCCCCTATCAGGACGTTGAGCTCCTTCTGCGCCCCGTGCACCAGCTCCTCGGCCTGCGCCAGGTGTGTCTCGGCGGCCTTCGCGTCGTCCTCGATCAGGGCTCGGGCCGCCGCTACCTGGAAGGAGGTGGCGAAGATCTGTTGCTTGACAGAATCGTGCAGGTCCCGGGCGAGACGGTTTCGGGCCTCGAGGGTCGCGAGCTCCCCGCGGGTCTGCATCAGGTTCTCGAGCTGGGCAGCCATGTCATTGAGCTCGCGGGAGAGCTGGCCGATCTCGTCCCTGGACCTGTCCTTGACCACCACCGAGAAATCTCCCCGGCTCCAGGCCTGCGCCGCGCGGGCCAGGCGCCCGAGACGCCGGGTCATCCCCCAGGCTGTGAGGAAGCCGAAGATCATGCCCAGCAGGGCGGCGGGGACGGCGAGCGCCAGCGCCCCGACGGCGATCACGGTGAACAGGGGTCCCGCGAGGTTCGGCAGCCGGACGACGGTAACTACCGCGCCCAGGGTCCGACCGCCGTCGCCCTCGACGGGGGCGGCCGCGAGCAACGCGTCCCTGCCGGGAGAGTAGGAGCCTAGGCTCCACGGGTCCTCCTCCCCCCCGAGCGCGGCGCCCAGGAGCGGGGCGAGCCCGGGGTACCGACCCGCCTCGAAACGCTCCCCGGTCGACGGCCGGTCTGTCGGGCGGCTCGAGGCGACCAACCGCCGGTTCTCGTCTACCACGAAGACGTAGCCGTCGTCCGGCCCCAGGCTCAGGTCCACCCCGCCCCCGTCGCGCTCGGGGAGCATCTCGACGTTCGTCTCTCCGGTCAGGGAGGCCACCTCTGCGCGCAGGACGTTCGTGTCCGGGGGGCTCTGCGCGAGCCCTTCGCGCAGGCGCGGCGCGACCTCGTCCGCGACGTAGCGCGCGGCGAGGCTAGGGACGACGGGCGAGATCGCGAACGCGATCAGGGCGGCGATCAGGACGAGCTCGGCGACGAGCAGCGCGAGCACGGTCACCAGCGTGTAG
>DATACV010000051.1:0-6556 GCA_036258875.1 Rubrobacteraceae bacterium | reverse complement strand
GGGGTACCGTAAGTGAGGCACTCGGCTGCGCGGCGGAGGCTTCCCGTGAGATCATCACGCTCACGGAAGTGGCGCTGTACGCTCGTGACTAGAGCTATGCTACGTAGCAGCGTATAATGAGGGTGGGACGAGGGAATAGGCGATGAGGCTCGCCTAAGTAACCGCACCCCTTGCGGGTGCTGATAGCTTCTACACCGGGGCAACGGCGTAGGAGCTTTTTAGCTATGTACCCAACGAAGATATTGCTGGCGACCGACGGCTCCGAGGAGTCGGCTCCTGCCGTGAGGACAGCCGTCGAGCTCGCCAACGTCACCGGCTCGGAACTGCACGTAGCACATGCCATTTCGACTGTTCCCCAGAGGCCTTACCCCCGTCGCTACGAGAGAGCAATGCGTGAGAACATCCTCCAGCGCAAAAGGGTCGCTGCCCTAGTTCTGCTCGACGAGAAGGTGAGGCAGGTCGAGAAGATAGGCGGGATCGTCGCGGACTCTTACTACAGGGAGGGCGACCCCGTCAAAGAGGTTCTTAGGCTGGCCGAGGGGCTGGGCGTGGGCCTGATAATCACCGGCGGACGAAAGCTCGAGAAGCCCAGGCTGTTCTGGTCGAGCAGCTACCCCATGGAGCTCTTCCACCACGCGAAGTGCCCAGTCCTGGTCGTCCGCGGGGGCAAAGCGGAGTAGCCGAACCCGACCGATCGACGTTAACCTCTATCTGCGTCGGAAACCTTAGCTTGGGCACGTTCGACATCCGAGCGCCACTCGTCAAGGCGCCTACCGCTCGAGGCCTTCGGCTGCGCGAGTGAGGCGCTGGTAAGGACGGGTTCTACCGCTTTCGTCGGGGCCCGCGCAAGTTGGGACAACGCCTAGGCTGACGTTCCGAGCTGTGATCGAGGCAAGCGGCGAGATAGTGATGGAGGCGACGGTTTAGCCACACGGAGGCCGACGAGGCGACGATAGAGGACACTACGAAACCAAACGATCGGGACGAGGTGTTGGCGATCTCAGTTCTGCCCTTCTCGTAACGAGACCTAAGGCGGTCATACGGGCCTCGCGATATGGGTCAGGCACCGCGTTCGTGTCGTAGGTCCGCCAAAAGCCCGCGTAGTTCTGCCACCTCTTTCCTCAGGGCAGGTAACTCGCTATCGGCCAAAGAGCGCACATCTTCCTCGATGCGATCCAGCTTCGCCTCCTCACGTCCTTGTGCGGTAGCGGAGGTGGACCACGCCGTTGCCGAAACGGCGTTCGTCTAGCAGTTCGAGCTTCACACGGACATCGTCGGGGAGGGACTGCTTGCCACCTCCGACCACAATCGGCGCGACGAACAGTTGGTACTCGTCGACCAACCCGGCCTTGATCGCCTGGGCAGCGAGGTCGGGACCGCCCACGGCGATGTCACTCCCCGCTTGCGCCTTCATCTGCCGGATCGCGTCCGGGTCGAAGTCTCGCTCGATCCTCGTCCTGGCGCTGGACACCTGCTCCAGCGTCTTGGAGTACACGATCTTCTCACCCGCCTGCCAGATACGGGCGAAGTCACGCGCGAAGGGTGTCTGGTCGGGACGTGAGTCCATGGTTTCCCAGGCGACCATAGTCTCGTACATGCGGCGGCCGTAGAGGTAGGTGCCGACGGGCCGCACGAGGTCGTTGACGAAGGTGTGCACCTCCTCGTCCGGCGCGGCCCAGTCGAAGTTGCCGTCCTCGTCCGCTATATAGCCGTCGAGTGAGATGATCGCCAAGTAGATCAGCTTGACAATGGTGAGCCCCCCTTATGTACGCTCTTTGCATTTAGTAACTAGTACAAAAGTCCTGGCTGGCCCCAAATTCGCTATGGCCCGCCCCCGGAGCATACACGTCGCTGGGTGATCTCCCCATACGAGATCCCGCATATCCATCCGAGCCGGTAGCTAGGTGTCTGAACTTCTATACCTATTATGGCATCGTGAAGGCCCCGTCCCCTCTTAGGGACGGGGCTATGCAGGCTCTCGTACACGGACTTCCGAGAACACGTCTTCCAGGCACTCGGGTGAATAAGGGTATATGGAAGGGCCGAGGCTACTAGCGGAGGATCCCCGACCTGACGCGTCCGAGACGCTTCCTACCTTCGGTGGCCCACCTCTGGAAGATCTCTCCTGCCTTCTCTATGGGCACAACCGGCTGAGCGTCCACCGCGAAGCTGCCATAGACCTCGGGGCCAAACAACTCGCAGAGTTCTTCGGGAGCGTCGATGTCTACGAGGAAGAACCCTCCCCGCTTGTCGGCCAGGATGCCTGCCTCTCGCACCTTGCCCGAACCCATGATGTTTGGTAGGTGGGGCCCTACCATCTCCCGCAAGCGCTTGTCTCCGTCCAAGACGACTTCCTCGTAAACCTCGATGGTGACGTGAAACAGCATCTCCGACTCCACCTTCCCGTAGCCTACTGCACTTTAAGCTGGCAGCTGCGGGAGGGAAGAACCGTAGGAATTTCGTCCCTAACTTCCGAGAACCCCGATTCTCCGATCTCCGGGGTCATGCAAGCGCTCCCGAGCGGCCTCGACCGTATGTGAGCGGGGTCGACGGAAGGGGCTGGAGTCCCGTACGATCCCGGCCCGGTCGTGGGCCTCGTGGCACGCTAACTTGCGAGTCTCAGGTCTTGTGTGTCGTCGCGGCCAAGACTGACCACGAAGCGCAGCGATCCCGGCTCGAGAAGATCGGAGGCCAACGAGGGCTCCGGTCCTTCCCTACCTCTCCCCGGGTCGCTCGATGCGCCTGGTGGTCTCGTCCTCTCCCGGCGTTCGGTCGGAGACGTCGTCGGGCCCGAGCTCCGCGGTCTCGTCCTCGCGGAGCGGCCCGCCCTCGACGCGGACATCCTCCTCGGGGACCGGTCCGCTCGCGCCCTCGGTTCGCGTCCGGCTGCGCGGGCTGACCTCGGTGGTCTCGCCCTCGCCGGGCTCGAGCTCGCGGCTCGGCATGGTCCGCGGCCCCCCGGTCGCACCGCCGTCCAGGGCGCGGCGGCGCTGCCGTCCGTCCTCGGGGAAGACGATGTCGCTTATCGTGGCGTTCATCTCCGTGACGCGCAAACCCGTCATGCTCTCGACGCGCTCGGAGATCCTGCGCCGCACCTCCTCGACTACCTCCAGGATGTTCCTGCCGTACTCGACGCCCATCGTGAGGTCGATGGCGGCCTCGGTAGTCCCCACCTCGACGCTGACGCCGCGCGTCTGGCCCTCCGAGCCGGTTATGGAGCTGATGACCCCGCCGGCGGCCCGGGAGGCGCTGCCGCCCATGTGGACCCCGTCTGCCTCCTGCGCCGCCATCCCCGCTATCTGGGCGACTACCGAGTCGCTGATGGTGGTGCGACCGCGTTCGCTAACAAGCGGGCTCCCGGTCTGTGGCTGGCTCTGCTCGCTCATCTCCTGCCCTCCTCCTCCGACAACAGGTTCCGCCTCTTCCACTAATTCCCAAAACTCCCCCGGCGCAACCCCGGCGCAGGGTCTCCGACGCCTCCTACCCCGAGATGCCGCCCAGAGAGACGTACTTCACGTCGAGGTACTCCTCGAGGCCGTGATGTCCGCCCTCGCGCCCGAAGCCGCTCTCCTTGAGACCCCCGAACGGCGCCTGCGCCGTGGAGGGCAGCCCGTCGTTGGCGCCGATGATCCCGTACTCGAGGCGTTCGGCGAGGCGCATCACGCGCCCGACGTCGCGGGTGAAGTAGTAGGCCGCGAGGCCGTAGACGGTGTCGTTGGCCCTCCGGATCGCCTCCCCCTCGGTGTCGAAGGGCATGAGGGCGGCCACGGGTCCGAACGTCTCCTCTTCTGCGACGAGCATCGAGTCGTCGGCGTCGGCGAGGACCGTCGGCGCGAAGAAGTTGCCGCCGGCTTCGCCGTTCACCCTCTCGCCGCCGAGGAGCACCCTCGCGCCCTTCTCGCGGGCGTCGGCGACGTGGCGCTCGACCTTCTCTACGGCCTTCGCCTCGATCAGGGGGCCTACCTCGACCCCTTCCTCCAGCCCATCGCCGACCTTCATGCGCGCCATCCTCCCGGTGAGCCTCTCCGCGAACTCGTCCATTACGCCGCGCTGGACTAAGATGCGGTTGGCGCAGACGCAGGTCTGTCCCATGTTGCGCATCTTCGAGACGATCGCGCCCTCGACGGCGGCCTCGACGTCGGCGTCCTCGAAGACTATGAAGGGGGCGTGGCCGCCGAGCTCGAGGCTGAGCCTCTTCATCGTGTCGGCGGACTGCTTCATCAGGAGCTTGCCCACCTCCGTCGAGCCGGTGAACGATAGCTTGCGCACCCGCCGGTCTTCCATGATCGCCGACGTTATGGCCGCCGGGTCCAGCCCGCAGACCACCGAGAGGACGCCTCCTGGCAGCCCCGCCTCCTCGAAGATCTTCGCGAGCTCCAGGGCAGACAGGGGCGTCAGCTCGGACGGCTTTATCACCATCGTGCAGCCGGCGGCAAGGGCGGGGGCCAGCTTGCGCGTGATCATGGCCGCCGGGAAGTTCCACGGCGTTATCGCGGCCGTAACGCCTACGGGCCGCTTTATGACCAGGATGCGCTTGTCCGGGAAGCTGGCGGGGATCGTCTCCCCGTAGACCCTCTTGCCCTCTTCGGCGAACCACTCGACGAAGGAGGCGGCGTAGCCTATCTCGCCCCGGCTCTCGGCGAGCGGCTTGCCCTGCTCGAGGGTCATCACCCTCGCCAGATGCTCCCTCTTCTCGTGCATGAGCCGCGCGGCCTCGCGCATGATGCCGGCGCGGTAGGCGGCGGTGGTCTCCTCCCACCCGGGCTGCGCCTCCGCGGCGGCGTCCACGGCCCGCCGCATCTCCGCCTCGCCGCCGTCGGGCAGCGTGGCCAACACCTCCCCGTTCGCGGGGTTCGTCACCTCGAACGTCTCGCCGGTGGCGGACGACTCGACCCACTCGCCTCCCACGAAGAGCCTGTCACCCAGCACGGTCTCGGTCATAGCGCCTCCAGAGACGGTTTGCCGTCCAACTTCCTCGAGCAAGAGTCTATCTCAGGAACCGTAGCAACTCGTCGGGCTAACACGTCGGGTGGATGAGCGCGCCCACCCTCTCGGTCTCTCTGAGCTCGTTGTAGAGCCGTATGGCCTCTTCCGTCTGCCGGACGTGCGCGGCTACGCCTCTCACTTCGAGAAGGCGCAGCGTCTGCGGGGTGACGCCGAGCCGCCCGTGGAAGCCCTTCGAGAGCACCACCGTGGTCGCTCCGCGCTCCAGCAGCTCCTCTACGTCGCCGGGCTGGGTGCCGGGCTCGTGGCTGGTGCCGCTCTCGGTCCAGTCCCAAGCCCTCGCGCCCTCCGGAAATAGCTTGGCGTTCGTGCACTGAGGACACGCATCCCTCACGCGTGCGGTTCCGGGCCGTGAGCACCGCCCAGAAGGTGCAGCAAGACGCGAGGCCCGCGAGAGGAGTTCGCCACCGGGCCGGGGCATCCTTCGTTCGGAGCCCCGGCCCCGGTCGGCCGTTGTTAATGAGCCTGTGTCGTTGCCTATTCCGGTAGGTCAGCCCGTTGGCGAAACTCCGGCTCTCGCAGAGTGCCATGCCCAGCAGTACACCAACGAGGAACGCCAGGACGCCCCCGATCACCATCCCGACGGCGACGCCCGCGGTGCCGCCGGCCATCGAAGCGGTCGTATCGCAGGACACGCTGATGCGCCCGTGCCCGTTTGGCCACGGGTCAAGACGGGTATGCTGCTTGCCAGATAGGCTCGTGTACGAGTCAGGAGGCGGAGGCCATGATCCCCGCCCCGCGGTGCGCCGTAGCGCGCCGTGAGTGGGCGCCGTGGCGGGCGGGGAGAGCCAGTGGCGCAACCGGCCGCCTAGCACAGAACGCTGGGGGTGCCCGGTTGCCTACCTCGCCGAGAGGCAAGTGGCAAGATCAACACGCATCACGGGACGACGTTCGCGTCGTGGAGGAGTGCGACGCGCTCGTGCGCCGTACGCTGTTGGAGCTCTCGCGCCTGCCCGCGGAGCACCCCGTCGAGGGGAAGGCGCGCGACGGGCTGCGGGACCTGAGGCCCCACCTCGAGGAGGCGTACGCGGCGCTGGGGAGGATCGAGGACAACGGGGGCCTAACCGACCGAGAGCTCGCCCGGCGGCGCGCTTTCAGGATGCTCCTGGACCTTGCTGCCTGAGCGTCGGAAGGCTGGCCCGGCAGGAAACCGGGCCCTCGACGACCTCGGTGTTCCGCGATACCCCCGATGCGAAGGGGCACGGAGGAGTAGGGCTAACGACGCCTGGCGTCCTCCTCGTTGATCCTCACCCGCCTCCTCGCCTCCACCACTGCCGCCTCCACGGCAGAGTGGGCGTTCTCTAGCCTGAGCTTCAGCGCGGAGTAGTTGGAGTCCTCGAGCCAGTTCATAGCCTCGCCCTTGAGTTGGGCCAGCTGCCCCGCGACGTCTGCCAGCTCGCGGGCGACGTCCTTGGCGGCGTCGGTGTGATCTCGGGGGCGGGGATCGTTGGTCTTGCGGGCCACCCGAGAATGATACTCGCCGGACGGCGTTTACCGATAAGGGTTTCGCCGCTCCGCGCTCTCGCGGTTGACCACGCCGCGCAGCGTCGAG
>DATACV010000050.1:0-15536 GCA_036258875.1 Rubrobacteraceae bacterium | reverse complement strand
TTCTCCCGCGGCAACACCTCGGCCAGCACCCGGTCTATGCCGAGCTCGCGGGCTACCGCCTCGGCTGTCCTGCGGTCGTCGCCCCTGATCATGGCTACCCCGAGCCCCAGCTCGCGCAACCGCCCGATCGCCTCGCGCGATTCGCTTCTTACGGTGTCGGCCACGGCGAGGAGGCCCGCGGGCTCGCCGTCCACCGCGACGAACACGAGCGTCTTGCCCTCCCGGGCAAACCCCTCGCCTAAGGAACCTAGCCCGCTCTCGCCGGCCCCCGACTCCGCCAGGAACCTCCTGCTCCCGACGAGGACGGCGCGGTCCTCCACCCCGGCCCCCACGCCCCCGCCGCTCGTGGCGCGGAACCCCTCGGCCTCCGCGAGGGGGAGACCCCGCTCCTTCGCGCCCCTCACGATGGCCTCGCCCAGCGGGTGCTCGCTGTCGCGTTCGGCGGAGGCGGCAAGGCGCAGGAGTGCGTCCTCGTCAAGGCCGTTCGTTGCGATCACGTCGGTCAGCGCGGGCTTGCCCTCCGTGAGGGTGCCGGTCTTGTCGAGGACGACGGTGGTGAGTCTGTGGGCGGCTTCGAGGGCCTCGCCGCCCTTGATCAGGATGCCCGATTCGGCGCCCTTGCCGGTGCCGACCATCACCGAGGTCGGGGTCGCCAGGCCCATCGCGCACGGGCAGGCGATGATCAGGACCGCGACGAAGTTGAGCAGCGCGAAGGTGAAGCCGGGCCCGAAGAGTAGCCAGACGAAGAAGGAGACCGTTGCTATCGCCACGACCACCGGCACGAAGACGCCGCTGATCCTGTCCGCCAGCCGCTGCACGGGCGCCTTGGTGCCCTGTGCCTCCTCGACCAGGCGCATGATCTGCCGCAGGGCGGTATCCTTCCCGACCGCGGTCGCCTCGAACCTGAAGGAGCCGGAGGTGTTTACGGTGGCCCCGATCACCCCGTCGCCGACCCTCTTGACGACGGGCGTGGGCTCGCCGGAGATCATGGCCTCGTCCACCGCCGACTCGCCCGAGACGACCACGCCGTCCACGGGCACCTTCTCCCCGGGTCGGACCACCACGACGTCCCCCACGGCCACGTCCTCGATGGGAACGTCCCTCTCCTCACCACCGCGCACCACGCGCGCGGTCTTCGCCCCGAGCCCCGCGAGCCTCTTTATCGCCTCGCCGGTGCGGCTCCGGGCCCTCGTCTCGAGCAGTCTCCCCAGCAGTATGAGCGTGATAATGAGGGCGGAGGTGTCGAAGTACACGTCTGCCCCCAACCCGCCGGCGAAGAGCTGCGGCGCCAGGGCGGCTACCGCGCTGTACAGGTAGGCGGCACTCGTCCCGACCACGACCAGCGTGTTCATGTCGGCGCCTCCGTGCCGCATGGCACCCCACGCCCCCCGGTAGAAACGCCGCCCGGCCCAGAGCTGCACCGGCGTCGCGAGCGCGAGCAGCCCCACGTTCAGCCAGCCCATAGGGACCGGGGCCGCCAAGCCGAGCATGTACGAGAGGCTCCCGATCAGGATGAAAGCTGTTAACGCCGCCGAGACCAGGAAGTCGGCGCGCAGCGCCCGGTACTCCCCCTCCGGCGCCTCGTCTTGCTCCCTCGCGACGCCGTAGCCCGCCCTCTCGACGACGCCCGCGAGCTCCCCCTCGCTTACCGAGGACGGGTCGAACTCGACCGTAGCTTTCTCAGCCGCCAGGTTGACGTTGGCAGCCACGACGCCCTCAGTCCGCGAAAGCGCCTTCTCGACCCGTCGCGCGCACGCGGCGCACGTCATCCCGGTAACGGAAAGGGATATCTTCTCTTCCCTCATGCCTCAGCCTCCACTCGCATCTATCGCCAGGTTACTATACCCCCGTACCCTATTCAAGAAGAGAGGGGTGCGCAGAGGCAGTAGTCTCTGACGGTTGGGTGGTACGAGGGGCGGTAGGCTCCGTATACTCACGGCGGGTATGCCGGGAGGTTCGATGGCCGCGTGAGAGGAGGCGCGTGTGAACTACGGCGTAATCATCACCGAGGGAGATCCGCGCACCGTGGCCGAGCTCGCTCGGGAGGCGGAGGAGGCGGGCTGGGACGGGGTTTTCTACTGGGACGGCATCAGCATCGGCGAGGCGGAGACCTACGACCCGTGGGTGGTGATGGCGGCGATGGCCATGCGCACCGAGAGGGTCCGCATAGGAGCAATGCTGACACCGCCGGCGCGCAGGAGGCCCTGGAAGCTCGCCCGGGAGACGATAGCGCTCGACCACCTCTCGGGTGGGCGGCTCGTGCTGCCGGTGGGGCTGGGGGCTCTGGACGACGGCGGCTTCGGCAAGGTGGGGGAGCCCACGGATCGCAAGGTTCGCGCGCGGCTGCTGGACGAGAGCCTGGAGATCCTGACCGGCTTGTGGAGCGGGGAGCCGTTCTCCTACGAGGGCGAGCACTACAGGCTGGAGGAGATGAGGTTTCTGCCGCGTCCGGTGCAGAGGCCGCGCGTCCCGATCTGGGTAGTGGGGGCGTGGCCGAGCAAGAAGTCGATGAACCGCGCGCTCCGCTACGACGGGATTCTTGCCTACACGACCCGTGGTGAGGTCACCCCGGAGGACATCCGGGAGATCAAGCGCTACGCCGAGGAGAACAGGGGAGGGGACGGCCCCTTCGACATCGTGTGGGAGGGGGAGACGCCTGGGGACGACGCGGATCGGGCGTCGTCCATCGTAGGTCCCTTCGCCGAGGCTGGCGTCACGTGGTGGATCGAGTCCCCGTGGTCGCTATCCAGGGAGCCCCTGCGGGCCCGCATAAAGCAGGGACCGCCGCCCCTGGGCTGAGAGCTTCGGCTGCCCCTGTTACCCCTTACGGGTGTCTTTGAGGATCTCGAAGATCTCGTCGATCAGCGCCTCGCGCTTGTCGGGGGGGAGGTCGCGGGGGTGGATCGTCTGCTTGTCGGACTGGAGGTTGCGGAGGCTGGCCTCCTCCGAGAGGTACTGGTCTATGAGGCGGACGATGGCGTCCACCTTCTCCCGCGGGAGGCCGTCGCCGCCGCGGGTCAGTCTGCTCCACATGGTCTGCGGCCCTCCTCTAAGGGGTGCAACGTCGCGGCAGATTATACCGCCAGGTTTCAGGCTACAGGCATCAGCGGTCAGGCACTGACCTTGGTGGTTCGAGACGAGACTCTCCAGGATGCCTACGTCGGGCTGGGGGGTTATGTGGCCGAACGAGAGACTCGCTCCGCGCCCCCTGATGCCTCAATCCAGTGCCCCGGTCGCGACCTTTCTCCTGAAAGACCGCTCGTCGGAGGGGACGAAGCCTTCCGGGTTCTGCCAGGAGTAGGTGGTTATGCGGAGGTTGCGCTCTTCTATAGTTACCAGGTTGAAGCTGGAGGCGCGTCCAGGGCGGATGCGGTTCGAGATCGTGCCAGCCGTCGAGATGACGATGCCGTGGACGCCCCTCTCGACGGTGTGGACGGCCTGCAGGTGGTCGTGGCCGCAGAGGATCAGCTCGGTGCCGAGGTCGGCGAAGGCGTGGAGGGCGGTCTCCGTGTTGGCGAGACCGTGGCGGCCCGAGAGCGCGCCCCTTATCGGGTTGTGGTGGATCATGACGATGCGGGCGGCATCCGGGGAGGCGCCCTCGAAGGCCTCGCGTGCGCTCTCGATGTCCGCGTGCTTGACGTGCCCGATCACGCCGAGATCGCGGAAGCGTCTGGTGATGGAGCCGCGCGTGATGCCGTGGGCGGTGTTGAGGCCTGCTATGACCGCCCCCGGGACCTCCAGGGAGGGGGTCAGGTCCTCGCAGATGAACTTCTTGTAGCGGGAGTATTTGAACTCGTGGGCCTGCTTGCGGAACAGGCCGCCCATGTTGCGCCACACGGCCCCGAGCCAGCGGATGTCGTGGTTACCGGGGATGACGACGTAGGGCGCCACCTCCGCGATGCTGTCAAGGTAGCGCCGGGCCCGCTCGAACTCCCTCCTGGAGCAGCGCTGCGTCAGGTCACCTGAGATGGCGACGGCGTCGGGCTCCAGTTCGATGATAAGCTCGCGCAAGGAGTCGAGCCGCTCGGAGGAAGCCGGCCGCCCGAAGTGGAGGTCCGAGACGTGGAGTACCGTGGTCACCGGGACGGATTCTACCCGAACCCGCCCTACCCGAAAACCCGCCCGGCCCACCCCTCGATGGTGAGCGCCTCCACCCCGAAAACGTCCCGGAGCGGCGCGGGGTCGGTGGCGTACCCGACGGCGTCGAAGACCGCGAACATCTCTGCTAGCTCCTCCACGGCAGGCGAGAACCGCCCGCCCACGCGCACCGCGGGTAGCGGCGGGTGGAGCACGAAGATCCTCTTGCCTCGCGCCGCCGACAATAGACTGTACGCCTCGTCGAAGGTGGCGGCGTCGGGACCTGCGAGCTCGTGGCGGCCGGTTATATCCCTCTCGAAGGCCCGCACGGCGGCGAGGGCCGCGTCGTTCGCGGAGATCCAACGTATCCTGTGTCGCTGGCGGCCCATCACGAAGGCCACAGGCCCCTTGAGCGCCATGAGCAGCGTCTCCATGAACATCGCCGGACGCAGGACGGTGGCGGAGACGCCGCCCGCGCCGAAGAGCGCCTCCTCGAAGCGCGCCTTCTCCCTTAAGGTCCCGACCTTCTGCGAGAGCGGGTGGTCCGCGAGCAGGGCCGAGCTGTAGACGAAGCGCCCCACGCCGGCCTCCCTCGCCGCCGAGAGCAGCTCCACGTTGCCGCGGTACTCGACCTCCCTGGCCTGCCTGTCCGTGGTGGAGGAGAGCGCCGAGAAGACCCCGGCGCAACCTTCGAGGGCGGGCGCGAGCGTCTCCGGCCGCGTCACGTCGCCCGTGTGGATCTCCGCGCGGAGCGCGCAGCTGCTCGCCCTTCGCCGCGCTGCGCACCAGGGCCCGCACCTCGAAACCCCTCTCCAGCAGCCGCCGGGTAGCGCCGCCGCCCACCCTGCCCGTCGCGCCGACGACCAGGATCCTGCCGCCTCGCACGGCTACCCCAGGAGCTCGCCGAGCGCCGCGTTGAAGCCTTCGGGGTTCTCGAGGTTCGAGAGGTGGCCCGCGCGGGGAAGGGTAACGTGGCGGGAGTTCGGGATCTTCTGCGCCATAGCTCCCATCACCTCGGGCGAGGAGATCCCATCCTCCTCCCCGCCGATGACGAGCGTGGGCACCTCGATCTCGGCGAGGAGCGGGGTGGAGTCGGGGCGGTTGCGCATGGCGCCTAGAGCCGCGACGACGCCGCCCGGGGAGCTCTCGAGGATCATGGCCCGCACCCTCTCGACGACCTCCTCGTTGTTCTCCAGGGTGTCGCGGGCGAGGAGGCGCTCCATCTGCAGCTCGACGAGGACCTCCACCCCCTCGTCGGCGACGCGGCGGGCCATCTCTTTGCGGTTCTCGCGTATCTCGTCGGAGTCCGGCTCGGGGCGCGTGTTTGCCAGGACGAGGCCGGATATTCTCTGAGGGAAGAGCCTCAGGCACCCGAAGGCGACGTAGCCGCCCATCGAGACGCCGCCGAGCACCACGCGCTCCAGGCCGAGGCGGTCGAGGAGCCCGCCTACCGCTTCGGCGTAGTAGCGCACGTCCGGCTGGGCCGGGGTGCGGGGGGAACGGCCGAAGCCGGGGTAGTCCGGGGCGACGACGCGGCGCTCCCCCGAGAACGCCTCCATCTGCGGCTCGAACATCCTGCCGTTGAGCGGGAAGGCGTGCAGGAGGACCAGCGGGTCCCCCGACCCCTCCCCGAGCTCCCTGTAAGACATCATCGCGCCGGAGGCCATACTATCTCCCTCTTCTCAGGTTTCAGGATCCAGGTTACAGGTAAATCGCTGATGCCTGACACCCGAAGCCTATCTGCGCTGGGTAGCGTAGACGGCGACGCCGACCACCGCGAGGCCGCCGACGACCAGGGCGCGGGAGAGCCAGGGGGCGTCCCAGTTGACGCCGAGGAAGTGCTCGGAGCTCGCCTCCTCCTCGTCCCCCTCGTGGGCCGCCGCGGGGGCGAACGACAGCGCCACGGCGAGCGCCAGCGTTACCATGAGCGCCGCGACCTTCTTCATGGGTTCTCCTCCGCGTCTGCGATGGGCTTCAGCGACCGCCTAATACTAGCCAAAGAGCGGCAGGCCGGCCCGGGGTCACCGAGGATGGGGTTCGTCGTGGCCCGATCTACTTCTCGTCGAACCTCCGGGACCGTGTCCTCCCCAACGTGGAGGCTGCGATCACGGCCCGGGATCACTCGCGCTCTCGCAAGGCCGCCGCGAGCCGGCGCACGCCGGCCCGGATCTCCGCTTCGCCCACCGCCGCGTAGCCGAGCAAGAGCCCCCCGCGCTGCGGTGGCTCGATGCCGTACAGGGAGAGCGCGGCGGCCTCCACGCCTCTCGCCTCGGCACGACGGGCGGCTTCGCGGTCGTCGACGCCTTCGGGGAGCCACCCCACCAGGTGCATCCCGGCTTCGGCCGGCCTCACGTCGAGCAACCCCGGTAGCTCTCGGCTCGCCGCCTCGACGAGGGCCTCCTGCCTCCCGGCATAGAGGGTCCTCATCCTCCTGAGGTGCCTCGCGAAGTGTCCCTCGGCCATGAACCGTACCAGCACCGCCTGCTCTACCGAGGGCGAGTGCCGGTCGGCGAGCTCGCGCGCCGCGGTGAAGGGGTCCACCAGGTCGGGCGGGACGACGAGGTAGCCCAGGCGCAAGGCGGGGGAGAGGACCTTGCTGAAGGTGCCGAGGTAGATCACGCGCCCCTCCGGGTCGAGGCCCTGCAACGCCTCGAGCGGCCTCCCGGTGTAGCGGTACTCGGAGTCGTAATCGTCCTCGAGCACCCACGCGCCGGCCCGGCTCGCCCACGCCAGGAGCTCGAGCCGCCGGGAGAGGCTCATGGTGGCGCCGAGCGGGTACTGGTGCGAGGGGGACACGCAGGCCAGCCGGGCGTCCGCGGCCCGCTGCGTCCCGACGGAGACCTTCAGCCCTTCCCCGTCCACCGGCACGGGTACGATGCGGGAGCCCGCGGCGGTCAGGGCCCCTCTCGCGCCGGCGTAACCGGGGTCCTCGACCCACGCGGCGTCGCCGGGGTCCAGGAGCACCCGCGCGGCCAGGTCGAGCGCCTGCTGGGACCCCGAGACCACGATGACCTGCTCCCACGCACACCTGACCGCCCGCGCCGCGCCGAGGTACGCGGAGATCTCCTCCCGGAGCGGCCGGTACCCCGCCGGGTCCCCGTAGCCGAGCAAAGCGCGCGGCGGGCTCCGCCACACCTTGCCCGCCAGCCGCCCCCACGTCCGCCCGGGGAACTCGTCGAGCGCCGGCACGCCGGGCCGGAAAGCGCGGGGGACCCCCCTGTCCCTGGTCGTGCTCGTCCGCGTGGCCGCGAGCACCTCCCCACGCCCGCTGAGCCTGCGCCCGGCCTGCCCCGGCCCGGGCTCGCGTCCCTTCCTCGCCCGCGGGCGCGGCAGGTCTTCCGGTAGCGAGTCCGCGACGTAGGTGCCGGAGCCCACCCTCCCCTCGAGGTAGCCTTCGGCCAGCAACTGCAAGAACGCGCCCATCACCGTGTTGCGCGAGACGCCGAGCTCGGCGGCCAACACCCTCGTCGAGGGCAGCCTCGTCCCCGCCCGGAGCCGGCCCGCCAGCACGGCCTCGCGCAGCCCCTCGTAGAGCTGGCGGTGCAGCGGAACCCTGGACTCGCGGTCCAGCGCCACCGTCACCGCCGCCTCTATGGCCGCGCGTCCCGCCATAACCCTCCTCACTAGGTACACGAAAGTGGCACCATCATATTAACCAACAATGGACCTTGTGCGCGGGCCATTGTGTCGCTAGGTTGGGGCAGGTTTGCAGGCTCGTGGAGGAGGACCGGGATGCCGCATACCGGAGGTTGGCCGGAGACGGGAGGTGCGTGAGCGATGGAAGCCTTCGTCGCGAAGGAGTTGCTCGGTCGGCTCGATCGTGGGGAGCACGACTACGCCGAGTTCTTCCGCTCGTCCACGCTGAGCCTGAGCGTCGCGCGCTGGCCGGCGGGGTCGGTCGACGAGCAGGAGCCGCACACCGAGGACGAGGTCTACTACGTCGTCTCGGGCCGGGCAAGGCTGCGGGTGGCGGACGAGGAGGTGGCGGTCTGGGCCGGCAGCGTCGCGTTTGTCGCGGCCGGCGTGGAGCACCGCTTCCGCGAGATCGAGGACGACCTCGAGGTCATCGTGTTCTGGGCTCCGCCCAGGCACTCGGGCGCGCCGCGGGAGGGATGATGCGCCTTCACGACAACCTATCGTCCGGGAACGGCTACAAGGCGCGCCTCCTGCTGGCGCAGCTCGGGTTGCCGTACGAGCGGATCGAGTACGACATAGACAGGGGAGAGACGAGGACAGCGGAGTTCCTCGAGAAGGTCAACGCCAACGGCCGCGTCCCGGTGCTCGAGACCGACGACGGGGAGCTCTTGCCGGAGTCGGGCGCCATACTCTTCTACCTCGCCGAGGGCACGCCTCTCCTGCCGGAGGGGCGCTTCGAGCGGGCGCGCGTCCTGCAGTGGATGTTCTTCGAGCAGAACAACCACGAGCCCAACATAGCGACGCGGCGGTTCTGGATCACCCACGAGGTGGAGATGACCGAGGAGCGGCGGGCCGCGCTCGAGCCCAAGCGCAAGCTCGGCTACGCGGCCCTCGGGGTGATGGAGGGCCACCTCGAAGACCACGACTACTTCGTCGCGGGCCGCTACTCCATCGCCGACATAGCCCTCTACGCCTACACCCACGTCGCCGGCGAGGGAGGCTTCGACCTCGACCGTTTCCCCGCCATACGCGCCTGGATCGAGCGCGTGAAGGCCCAGCCGGCCCACATCCCGATAACCCGGGGTTGAGAGGAGCGACGATGAGCCTGGAGATGCGCGCCGAGTGCGAACGCTGCGGGGCCTCCCTCGTCGAAGACGGGCCCGCCTTTATCTGCAGCTACGAGTGCACCTTCTGCGCGAGCTGCGCGGCCGGTATGGACCACACCTGCCCGAATTGCGGCGGGGAGCTGGTGACGCGCCCGAGGCGCCGGTCGAGAGGACCGGCGGAGGCGTGAGCCGGGTGCATCCACACTAGGGAAGGAGAGACAGGATGGAAGAGCAGCGAAGCCGGCACCCCTTCTACATGCACGACGCTGTCCTCGCGCAGCCCGAGGCGTTCGCCAGCGTCCTCGAGAAGAACGGGGCCGCGGTGGACGAGTTCGCCGCCGGGGCGGCCTCGTGCGGGCGGCTCTTTATAGTCGGCATCGGGACCTCGTACCACGCGGCCCGGATCGGCGAGCACCTCTTCCGGGAGTACGGCGGCGGAATAGACGTCCGGGCGGTCCACGCCTTCGACTTCGCGCTCTACGGTCCGGACCTCGCGCCAGGGGACTGCGTCGTGGCTATCAGCCACCGGGGCGCCAAGCGCTACACCGCCCGGGCGCTCGAGCGCGCCCTCGACGCGGGTTGCCGGACGGCGCTCGTGACCGGAGAGGGAGGAACGGTCCCGGTAGAGGTCGGGGCGGTCTTCAGGACGGTGGAGCAAGAGAAGTCGTCGGCGCACACCGTAAGTTACGCGACCGCGATCTCGGTCCTCGCCGCTCTCGCCGGGCGCGTCGGATCTCACAGGACCGGTACGGGAACCTTCGACGAGAACTTCCTGCGGGACGAGATCCCGGCGGCGATGCGCGGGGCGCTGGGGACCGAAGAGCAGGTCGAGCGGCTCGCGCGCGAGCACGTGGGGCGGCGCAGGATCTGGCTTCTGGGAGCCGGTCCCAGCGCCGTAACGGCAGAGGAGGTAGCGCTCAAGATCAGGGAGACCTCCTACCTGCAGGCCGAGGGCATGTCCACCGAGACCATGCTGCACGGTCCCTTCCAGTGCGTCGAGGCCGACGACCTCTTCGTCCTCGTAGCGCCCGCAGGCGCCGCGCGGGAGCGCACCCTGGAGGTCGCCGAGCTCGTGGACGAGGTAGGCGGCGCCTGCCTCGTTGTCGGCGACGGTACATCCGACGTACAGGAAGGGTTGGATCTCATCACCGTACCCCCGGTCCCGGAGCCGTTCAGCGCGCTGACGTGCCTCGTGCCCTTGCAGCTCTTTGCCTACCACCTGGCGCTCGCGCGCGGCACCAACCCCGACGCCTTTCGCACCGACGACCCGCGCTTCGCCAGGGCCGACGTCTCGGGCCGGTTGTAGGATCGCGAAGCGAATACACTTGGGCGGTGCGACTGGTCTATACATTGCTGCTCGTGCTCGTCACGGCTGTGTGGGGCTGGACGTTCGTGGTGGTGCAGGATGCGATCTCCGTCTTCGGCGTTCTGGGCTTCCTCGCGCTACGCTTCGCACTCGCGAGCGTGGCGCTCTCCCCGATACTCCTCTCCGGGATCACACGCCGGGCTCTGCTCGTGGGCGGGGGCATCGGGCTGGTGCTCGCGATGGGCTACCTCTTCCAGACCCTCGGGCTCCTCTACACCACGCCGACCAACAGCGGGCTCATCACCGGCCTCTTCGTCGTCTTCGCGCCGCTGGCGGACAGGATCTTCTTCGGGGTGCGCGCCTCGAGGCAGACCGTCGTTGCAGTAGCCCTGAGCCTGCTCGGGATGGTGCTCCTGACCGGGGGCGGCCCCGAGGGGGTCAACCCCGGTGACCTGCTGACGCTCCTGTGCGCGGCGGCGCTCGGGCTGCACATCGCGCTGCTCTCGCGCTACGCCGCCGGGCACGACGCGGGTGGCCTCACCTTCGCCCAGATACTCGCGATGGCGATACTCTTCTCAGCCCTGTGGCCGTTTACGGGAACCGTGGAGTTCCCGCCGTCCGAGGTCTGGGCTGCGCTCCTGATCACCGGTCTCCTGGCCTCGGCCGGGGCGTTCTACGTCCAGACCTTCGTGCAGCAGCGGTTGCCCGCGGCGAGGACGGCGATAATCCTGACGATGGAGCCCGCCTTCGCGGCTTTCTTCGGCTACTGGCTCGCAGGGGACAGGCTCGTCGCGGTACAGGTCTTCGGCGCCCTGCTCATCCTCTCCGCCGTCTTCGTGGGAGAGGTCGCGCCGGTGCTCGGGAGGCGCAAGTAGGCGTCAGGCTACAGGTATCAGGCATCAGCAAAACCTGAAGCCTGAAGCCTGGCACCTGTTATGATTGGTGCGTGCCGTGGGGGTAAGGGGTGGGAGCGAGCACATGAGTATTCGGGGTGTCTGGGAGAAGCGTCGCGTGGAGGCCTACTCACGTATGGGTGAGATAGACCGCAGGACGTTCGTCAGGTTGAGCGGAGCGGGAGCTGCCGCCCTGATCTTCGGCTACGGCCCCTTTACCCACAGGGTGCGGGCGCAGACGAGCTTCCCCTCCTACCCTTTTAGCCTCGGCGTCGCCTCCGGGGACCCGCGGCCCGACGGGGTGGTCCTTTGGACGAGGCTGGCCCCGGACCCGCTCGCTGAGGACGGGCGCGGAGGGATGCCCCAGGAGACCGTCCCCGTGCAGTGGGAGGTCGCGACTGACCAGGACTTCCGGCAGATCGTGCTCGGTCGAACCGAGCTCGCCACGCCGGAGCTCGCCCACACGGTGCACGCCGAGGTCACCGGCTTGCAGCCCGCGCGCGAGTACTTCTACCGCTTCAGGGCCGGTCTCGAGGTGAGCCCGGTGGGGCGGACCAGGACCGCGCCCGCGGCCGGGGCAAGCGTCTCCCGGATGGACTTCGCGTTCGTCTCGTGCCAGCAGTACGAGCACGGCTACTACACGGCGTACCGCAGGATGGCCGAACTGGAGACGCTGGACCTGGTCGTCCACCTCGGCGACTACATCTACGAGTACGGGCCGAACCGCTACGTCGCCCCGGGCGGCAACGTGCGAAGCCACGTGGGGGTGGAGACCATCGACCTCGCGGGTTACCGCCGGCGCCACGCCCAGTACAAGACGGACCCCGATCTGCGGGCCGCCCACGCCGCCTTCCCCTGGGTCGTGACGTGGGACGACCACGAGGTGGACAACAACTACGCGGACCAGACGCCCGAGAACCGGACCGGCGCCAACGCGACCACCGAGTCGTTCCTGGCCCGACGCGCTGCCGCCTACCAGGCCTACTACGAGCACCTGCCCCTGAGGCGGTCCTCCGTGCCTGACGGCCCGGACATGCGGCTCTATCGGCGCGTCAACTACGGAAGCCTCGCCCGATTCAACGTCATGGACACCCGCCAGTACCGCTCCAACCAGGCCGCGGGGGACGGCCGGGACGCCCCGAATCCGGCGCAGCAGGACCCCAGCCGCACTATTACGGGGGCCGAGCAGGAGAGCTGGCTCCTGAATGGGCTCGCCAGATCCGGGGCCACCTGGAACGTACTTGCCCAGCAGGTGTTCTTCGCCCAGCGCGACTTCGACACCTCCGCCGGCGAGCTCTACTCCATGGACGCCTGGGACGGCTACCTCGGCTCGCGCAACCGCATAATGGACTCCATAAGGGACCGGCGGATACGCAACCCCGTCGTCATCACCGGCGACGTCCACAACAACTGGGCGTGCAACCTGAAGGCGGACTTCTACAATCAGAGGTCCGCGACACTTGGGGTCGAGTTCGTGGGCACCTCAGTGACCTCGGGCGGCGACGGCGCGGACACGAGCCTGAGCCAGCAGGAGGTCGTTGCGGAGAACCCGCACATCAAGTTCTTCAACGGACAGCGCGGCTACGTCCGCTGCACGCTCACGCCGCAGTTGTGGCGCGCGGACTACAGGGTCCTGCCCTACGTCAAGCAGCAGGGAGCTCTCCTGTACACGAGGGCGTCCTTCGCGGTCGAGGCCGGAAGGCCGGGCTTGCAGCTCGTGACCCAGCAGGCGGCGCGGGGAACCAGGGTCTCCTCCAGGCTCGTCGAGTCCGACATCGAGAGGATCCGGGCCCAGGAGAGGGCCGCGGGGTCCCGGCGATAGGCCACGCCGGAGAACGCTCGCCCTAACGCGCGGCCCTCAAGACCCGTCGGCCTTCTTGAGGATCGAGCGCAGCGCCTCTACCTCGCTGTCGCTCAGCTCGACGCCGTTCTGCTTGGGTTTGGGCTTTTGTTCGGCGTCGAGGGCCACCAGCACGGAGGCAACCGAGCCGATGAAGTACGTGAAGATGCCGATGGCGTAGAGCATGAGCACGAACCCCAGGACGCGCCCGGCGGCGGTGACGGGGTAGAGCTCGCTGCTCACCGTGGTGACGAGCGCCGCCGACCACCACAGGGCGTCGCCGAAGTCCTTGATGCGGGCCCCGGGGGCCCCGGCTTCGAGGAGGAACCCGAGGGCCGCTCCTATGAGGATCACGATCGCGGAGATGATGGCGAGCTGGCCGATCCTGCGCCGCTTGAGCAGCTCGAGGGTGGACTGAGATCCCCTCCCCCCGAAGACGAGGAGCCGGAGGGTAGGCAACGTCCGGGAGGCTTGCAGGATCCGCGCCAGCCTCAAGAACCGCAGGAAAGGCAGCAGCACGATCAGGGCGTCGAGCCAGTTCTCGCGCAGGTAGCGGCGCTTGACGGGCGCGAGCGCGAGCTTGACCACGAACTCGACTAGAAAGAAGCCCCAGAGCGCCCAGCCCAGAGCCGCGAGCCTCCCCTGCCAGGGCCCGCTCACCTCCCCGGTAAGCTCGATCACCGCGATCAGGACGAGCGCCAGGGAGGCCAGAGCGAGCGGCACGTCGAGGTAACGGTCCAGCCGCCCGAGCAGCTCCTCGCGCGCCGCCGGGTCGTTCCTCAGCTTCTTCGGCCTGGCGTCTCTCTCGTTCATAACTGCGCCATTCTACCGGGGCGCGGGGCGCGTTATAAACTTGGGGTAGAACTGGGGAGTTCCGAAGGAGGTCGCTCATGCCCCGCACGGTCGAGGTACCGGAGTACGAGATCCACGACGAGGTCAGGGTGGACCCGGGGCGCACGGCCCTGATCGTGGTGGACATGCAGAACGACTTCGTCAAGGAGGGCGGCACGCTCGTCGTCCCCGACGCCGAAGGGACGATCCCGGCTATCCAGAGCCTCCTCGCTCTGGCCCGTGGCTCCGGCATGAAGGTGATCTTCACCCAGGACACCCACGGCGAGGACGACCCCGAGTGGGCGATTTGGCCCGAGCACGTCCGCGAGGACTCCTGGGGCTGGCGCATAGTGGACGAGCTCGAGCCCCAAGACGGCGAGCTGGTTATCCGCAAGGTCCGCTACGACGCCTTCTACGGGACCCACCTCGACCACTTCCTGCGGCTGTGGGGCGTGGAGACCGTCATAGTCTGCGGCACCGTCGCAAGCATCTGCGTCCACTACACAGCCGCGAGCGCCGCGCTGAGGTGGTACGACGTGGTGGTCCCCAAAGACGCCACCTCGGCGCTCACGCCCTTCGACCTCGAGTCATCGCTCAGGCAGATCGACTTCCTCTTCAACGGGAGGGTCACCGAGAGCGGGAACATGGTCGCCGAGAGGACCGTCCCGAACGTCTACAAGAGCAAGGTCGAGGAGGCGGCCGAGGAGGTCTCCCGGGACCGGTAAGAGCCTTCACCAATCGAACCACGCTCTCTGGTAGCATTCTGCGGGCAACCGAGGGACAGGAGGGGCTTATGGCGACAGCGGAACGACGGGCCGAGGTGGTGTGGGAGGGTAATCTCTTCCGAGGCAACGGCAGGTTCACCGTCGGGAGCGGGGCGTTCTCCGAGCAGGCCGTAACTTGGGCCTCGCGCACCGAGCGCTCCGACGGCAAGACCAGCCCCGAGGAGCTCATCGCAGCCGCCCACGGCTCGTGCTTCGCGATGGCGCTCTCGAACGTCCTAGATCAGGGGGGCAATCCCCCCGAGAGGGTGGAGATCAGCGCCGTGTGCACCTTCGACGTAGACAACGTCAAGGTCTCCAGCGTCGACCTCGACATCCGCGCCCAGGTCCCCGGCATAGACGAAGACGGCTTCCAGGACGCCGTAGGCCAGGCCGAGCAGGGCTGCCCTGTCTCCAACGCCCTGCGGGGGAACGTGGAGATCCGGGTGAACGCCAGCCTGGAAGCGGGTTAGCCCCGCACGCGCGCCATCGAGTAGGCGTCCACGTACTCACCGTCGCGGAAGGCGTAGCGGCGGTGGGTGCCCTCGATCTCGAATCCGAACTTCTCGTAGAGCGCGATGCCGGCCTCGTTGTCCGTGTAGACGGTCAGCTCCACGCGCGTCAGGCCCAGCCAGTTCTCCGCGAGGTCGAGGGCAGCCTCCATCAGCGCCGTCCCCACACTCCTGCCCTGCAGGTCGTCGCGCACCGCCATCCCGACCTCTCCCACGTGCCGCCGGCGGGGTCGGGGGGTGGTTTCCAGGCCCAGGTGCCCGACCACCTCTCCCTCCACGCATGCGACCAGGTGGTAGAGACCCTCGGGCGACTCCGAGAAGCGCTTGCGCACGTGCTCGACCGACTGGAGCGGAAGCTGCAGCGTGCCCGCTGTCGCGCGCGGGCCGCCGTAGATCCTGTGTATCGCCTCGTGGTCGTCCGGTTCGGCGTGTCGGACGAAGATCTCCACCCGGTTCTTTCCCTTCTGGATCTAGGGATCAGTCTAGCACCGCGCACAGAAGAGCCCCCGCCGACCGGCGAGAGCTCCCTTGGAGAAGCGGTGTTCGGACTACGTGGGACGCGGCTCTTGCTCCG
>DATACV010000049.1:0-9728 GCA_036258875.1 Rubrobacteraceae bacterium | reverse complement strand
CGCTCCTTCCCGCTACTTCGACTCGGCAGATAGGATCATCCACGCCGAGGACGTACCTGCGCGCAAGCTCAACACGTTGCGCAACGCCCGCGGCGAGGACTCGTGCGTCTATCCCATAATCTGGGAGCTCGGGGACGTGCTCCCTTACGCGGGGTACGTCTTCGAGCCCTCCGACATGGACGACAAGTTCCGCGGCTTCATCGAGGAGCTGCGCGCCCGGGGCATCAGGACCCAGGCGGACTTCTACGGGCTCCTCGATGAGATAGACGATTACTTCGAGAGCGCGCGGGAGGAGGGCAAGAACTACTCCTCCTGGAACGGGCACAACCACATGACCATCGCCAAGGTCCGCAACCGCTTCAAGGTGCTGCCGAACAAGTGCGGCGGCCTCCTCGCGCACGGGCGGGTGGAGTACGGGGACTTGCCGCGCGTGGACGGCCCGTTCGAGAACAACGAGATGCGGGTGGTGGACATCTCCCAGCTCAGTGGCATCCCGCAGGACCTCATCGTCACGAGCGTCATCTCCCAGATCTGGGAGCTCGCCGAGAGCGGTCGCCTCGGGGTGGACAAGCTCATCATCTTCGTGGACGAGCTCAACAAGTACGCCCCGTCCGGCTCTAGGACCTCCTCCCTCAAGGACACCCTCGTGGACATCTCGGCGAGGGGCCGCCACCTCAAGCTCACCCTCTTCGGGGCGCAGCAGTTCCGCAGCAAGGTGGACGACGAGGTGGTCGGCAACGCCGCCACCAGCCTCTACGGGCGCGTAGGCGACGAGGAATTGACTAACGCGAGCTACCGCTCGTTCTCCCAGACCGTGCGCGAGGAGCTCCTGCAGCTAGAGAAGGGCCGCCTCCTGCTCAGGCACGCCCACTACTCGGTGCCGGTCTTCGGCCGCTTCCCGCGGCCCGCGGTCCTCATGGGCTCGCAGGGTACCGCCATCTACGGCCAGAGCGCCCAGGACCCGGCAACCTCTATTCTCTCCGTAATGCGCAACCTCACGAGCAAGCCGCCCAAGATCACCGCTATCCGGACCGACATTGACGGCGTACCCGAGGAGCGCATCTACGAGGCCCTCGACGCCGTGAGCGCCGCCTTCCGCTCCGGCAAGGGCGCCGCCGACCCGTACAAGAACTTCGTCTGGAACCTCAAGCGGCCCAACCGTACCCGCCGCAACGGCGGCGACGCCTCGCGCATACTCTCCGGGCTCGACAGAATGAGGGATTAGCCCTGCCTGGGGCCTCACGTACGCGTCCCCTCCTCGGAGCGGGCAGTGGACGGTAACCGGGTCGAGAGGTACTGGGGAAGCTACCTGGAGACGCTTCCGTCGGACTCGCCGGTCCGCGGGGAACGATACGTGGCGGAAGGATGGGGCGACTCTCCCGGGATGGCGGACGAGTTGGGAGCCCTGATCTCGTCCGGTACCAAGACGGCGACCTGCTCGGCGCTCTGGGAGTACGAGGCAGAAGGCGAGCCTCTGCCCGAGGTCGGCCTGAAGACCGTCGTCCTCGACGGAGCTGGTGATCCCCTGTGCATCGTCGAGACTACCGAGGTCGAGGTGCGGCCTTTCGACGAGGTAGACGCCCGGTTCGCCTACGAAGAAGGCGAGGGGGATCGCTCGCTGGAGGACTGGCGAGAGGCTCACTGGCGCTTCTTCTCGCGCACGCTACCGAACATAGGCAAAGAGCCTGCTCTGGACATGCCGCTGGTGTGCGAGCGGTTCCGGGTGGTGTACAGGTAATTTCCATGCATCGAGATACAATTATTCGGTCGGGATGCACCGATCTGGAACGGCGAGGAAATAGGTCACGATAGTTCGTATAGCCCACATCTCTGACACGCACCTGGGGTACACGAGGTACGCGAAGCTGCACCCCGAGACTGGGCGGAACCAGCGGGAGGTGGACGTTCAGGAAGCGTACACGCGGGCCGTTGACGCTATCCTGGAGCGGGAGGTGGATCTGGTGATCCACTCCGGCGACGTCTTCGACTCGGTGAGGCCGGCGACGCACGTGATCATCGGCTTCTTGAAGCAGACGGCCCGCATCACGCTCCACGCGAACACCCCCTACCTGGTCGCCGCCGGAAACCACGAGACGCCGCGGCTACGTACCACGACGGCGGCGCTGGAGTACGCGAACCTCGTGAACGCCTACGCCGTCCACGGCTTCGAGATCGACTACCACCCCATAGAGGTCGGGGACACAACGGTAGGCGTAACGCTGGTGCCGCACGGGGCTGTCGCGACCGCGGGGGCCGTTACGCCGGAGAGGGACGCTGACATCAACATACTCGTAACCCACGGCCTCGTTCCGAATCTGGAGGCGCGGCAGCACGAGATGGGCGAGGCGAACCTGACCTCCGGGATGCTGGAGGGCGCCTTTGATTACATCGCGCTCGGCCACTACCACGACTTCCACGAGCACAAGGCAAACGCGTATTACTCCGGGGCTACCGAGCGGTTCAGCTTCGGCGAGGTCGTCTCCGAGCCGGGGTTCGCGATCGTCGAGTTCGACGGCGGCGGGGTCTCCGTGGAGCACGTACCCATCGAAGCCCGCCCGATGATAGACCTCCCGTTCATCAGGGCCAGGAACCTGGACGCCAGCGAGCTGACGGAGGAGATCCGGAGGACCACCGAGAACGTCGAGCTGGACGGCGCGATCGCGCGCCTGCGCGCCTACGACGTGCGGCGAGGTGTGGCGAGCGGGGTGGACAGGGACCTCCTCAGGGACCTGCAACGCCGCTGCCTGAACTTCAGCCTGGAGATGCACGCCGAGGAGAGCCCTGAATCCACGAACGGCGGCCCGACATCGGCGGTCTTCGGCCCCTTGCAGGAGGAGTTCGCGGCGTTCGTGAAGGAGCGCAGGGAGAGCGGGGACCTGGAGAAGGAGTTCGCCGAGGAGTTCCTGGAGAAGGGGCGCGGGTACCTGGCGCGCGCCGCGAGCGAGGAGCCGGGTGGCGCCTCGTGAACCTGGAGCGTCTCTACATAGAGAACTACAAGCAGCTGCGGGACGCGGTCGAGCTCTTCCCGCCCGAGGGCGCCATCGGGGTCGTGGGACCCAACGGCGCCGGCAAGTCCACCCTCTTCGAGTCGATCCTCTGGGCCTTCTTCGGCTCCAAGGGCGCGGGGCCCCGCTTCGCGAACGAGTCGATCCCCTGGAGCGGCGGCTCCACCAAGGACCCGACGGTGGTGGAGGTTACGCTCACGACCGGCAACGGACCCTACACCGTCCGCCGGCAGCTCAGGAGCAACGCGACGACCGCCGAGGCGCAGGACGCAGAGGGCAAGACCGTCGTGACCGGAGCGGCCGACGTTACCCGCTGGGTCGAGGAGGAGCTGCTGCGGATGGACCGCACTACCTTCGAGGCCACCTTCTACGCCAAGCAGAAGGAGCTCCGCTTCTTCGCGCACGACGACGGCATAAGCCGCGTCCGCCGCATCAGCAAGATGCTCGGCATAAGCGGGGTCGAGGTGGCCCAGCAGTTCCTGCGTGCCGACCGCAACGAGCTCCGCTCCGAGGCCCGCGTCATCGAGGCCCGCCTCGCCGAGGCCGACCTCGAAGCCCTGCAGGGCGAGCTGGAAGAGGCGAAGTCGGAGTGCAAGCGCCTCGAAGACGAGCTGGAGAAGGTCTCGGGCGAGTACGAAGCGGCGGAAGAGGAGCTGAAGAGCGCCCGCGAGGCTCGCTCCAGGCTCGACGCCGCCTACCGCGAGCACACCCGCCTGACCGGCGAGCTGCGGGGGGCCGAGGCCGAACGCCGCAGGGCCGAGGACCGGGCGGCTGAGGCCGAGAAGGCTCTCGAGGAGCTGGCGAGGGCCGAGGAGGAGCTCGGGGGCCTGAGACCCGAGCTCGAGAGGCTGCCGGAGCTCGAGGCCGAGCTCGAGAGGCTGGAGGAGGACCGGCGGCGGGCGGAGCGGCGGGAGACGGCGCGGCGCGAGCTGCTGCAGGCGCAGTCCAGGGTCGCCGCCGTCGAGTCCGAGGTGGCCGACCAGCTGGAGGAGTTGGACGGTCAGGGCGACGAGCCCTTGCCCGGTTGGGACGCCCTTTTCGAGCTGGACGGGCCGGAGTTGCTGGCGGAGGCCGCTGCGGTGCTGGAGGGGGCGGCGGGAGAGCTCGTGCGGGCGGAGGAGCGTTGCGAGGAGCTGCGCGAACTCGCGGCGGCGCATGAGGACTTCGCGCTCGTCGAGAAAGACCTGCGCGAGGCCGAGAAGCGGCACGAGGATGCCCTCGCCGAGAGCAGGCGGCTCGCCGAGGAGCTCGAAGACGTCTCCGGCGGCGAGGACCTGGAGAAGTGGGAGCTCGAGCTGCGCGAGGAGGAGGAGAAGCTCAAGGAGCTCGCCGCCACGCACCGGGGGAGGGCCGCCGCTAACGAGCGCGAGGCGAAGAACGTGGACAGGGCCCGCGAGGCCATAGACAGCGGTGCCGAGGACCACTGTCCCACGTGTCATAGGGGCTTCGAGAGCGGGGAGCAGGGTGAGATATCGGACACCCTGCGCCGCCAGGCCGCGGCCCTGAGGCGCCTCGCGGCCCGCGAGAACGAGGAGGCCGAGAAGCTCTCCAGCGCGGCGGCGACCACAGAGAAGAAGCTGCGGGGGGTCACGGAGAAGCTTGCCCGCTGGCGCGGGCTGCGCGAGGCGCTCGCCCGCGCCGAGGACCGCGCCGCCGAGAGGCACGAGGCCCTGGATCGCCTCAGGGAGCACCGGCGCGAGCTGGAGACCCGGCTCGACGGGGCCGTCACCCCCACCGAAACGGACCTGGCCGAGGCCGAAGCCCGCCGCGAGCGCCTGCGGACGCTGCGCGACGCCCGCCCCGGCGTGGTGAGCCTCGCCCGCGAGCACACCGAGAAGACCGGGCGCGCCGCGGAGCTGGTGGAGGAGCTCGAGAGCCTCGCCGGCCTCTCCTACGACCCGGAGGTCCACGCCGAGAGGCGGCGGGAGAAGGCGCGGCTGGACGAAGCGAGGGGACGGGCCGCCGAGCTCGAGCGCCGTCTCGCGACCCGGCCGGAGGTCGAGAGGACGCTCGAGGAGGCCAGGCGGCTGGCCGGCGAGTCGGAGGAGAGAGCCGAGGGCCTGCGGCGGGAGATCTCCACTCTGGGCTTCGACGAGGCCGCCTACGAAGCGGCCACCCGGAGGGTAGCCGCGGCTGAGGAGAGAGCGGGCGGCCTGCGAGACGCGCGGGAGCACCTGGGAGGCGAGTGGAAGGACGCGGATCACAGGATAGAGCGCGCCAACACGGAGTTAGGAAGGCTCGACGCGGAGCGCAAGCTCGCCAACAGGCGGGCCTCCGAGGCGGCGAGGATGGACGAGATGGACGCGCTCTTCACCCTGTTCTTCAAGAGCCTCACGGCGCGGGCGCGGCCGATGCTCGAGGCCGAAGCCTCGGCGCTCGTGCGCGAGCTCACGGACAACCGCTACGAGCGGATGGAGTTCGACGAGAACTACCGGGTCAAGCTCCTCGACCGCTTCGACGACTCCTACGCCATAGACCGCTTCTCCGGCGGGGAGGCCGACGTGGCGAGCCTCTCGGCCAGGGTGGCTCTGTCCAAGATCATCGCCGCCCGCGGAGGCGGAGCCACTCTAGGCTTCCTCATCCTCGACGAGGTCTTCGGGAGCCTGGACGCCGACCGCCGCAACAACGTGCTGCTGGCCCTCGAGCGCCTCAAGCGCTCCTTCGGCCAGATCTTCATCATCTCCCACGTCGCCGAGGTGCAGGAATCCGCGCTCGTGGACGAGGTCTGGATGCTCGAAGAAGACGAGAGCGGCAAGAGCACCGTCAGGCGGGTCGAGCAGGCCGCCGTGACCCCCGTCGAGCTACTCCGGGAGCCGTAGGCGTGACGGAGACGGTGCCCGAAGCTTGGGTCGGGCGGGAGGCGCACCTCAGATAGGTGGACGCCGACGCGCCGCGTGCGCTCGAGTGCACGATAACCGAGGTCAACTACCAGGGTGTCTGCGTGGATACCGGCGACGAGAACTCCTTCCCGTGGAACGGCGTCGTCGGCTGGCAGCCGTTGTGCACACAGCCCAGGTTCCGACTGCATCTATCCAAGGGCGCGTTGCAGAACCCCTCGACGGCCTCCGGCCAAGCCAGGAGGCGGGAGTCGTCCCGGAGCACCACCGCTCCGACCGCTCTATATCGATGAGCATAATTCGAGAGCAGGGTGTGGAGGGGAGACACAATGGATGCCTACTGTGAACGGATCGGGCCGGGGTTGCTCGCGGAGCCGCTGAACGCGGTCTCCAACGTGTCCTTCCTGTTGGCCGCGTTGGCAGCCTGGGTACTGGCCACACGCACCGGCACTCTTTCGGCGGGAGTCCGAGTGCTGATCGCGTTAGCGGCCTCCGTCGGTATCGGGAGTATCCTGTGGCATACGTACCCGGTGATGTTGACGCTGATCCTCGATAGTGTCCCGATCCTTATCTTCATCATCTGGTTCATCTGGCTCTACACGCGAAACGTTATGGGGATGCGGTCACTATACGCTGCTGCGTGTGCTGCGGCGTTCGTGTTGGGAACCTTTCTTGCCCTTCAGTATTCTGACGTTCTGCATGGAGCACTCGTCTATACGCCGGGTCTGATAGCCGCACTGGTGCTGGGGGTATTCCACGCGAGACAACGGACGGCTGCCCGCTTCACCCTGCTCGCGGCCGCGGGTGTTTATCTGGCGGCTCTCTTCTTCCGCACGATCGACAACGAGGTCTGTCCCGTCCTACCGATCGGCACCCATTTCCTCTGGCACCTCTTGATCGGACTCGCTACGTACCTGGCGATGCGCAGCTTGATACTTGGCACTAGAACGGAAGTTGGCGCAAGAGTGCGGTAACCCCCTGCACACCGCCGGACCTGGCACCGATGTTTGCGAAGGATTCGGGGTCGTTCCAGGCCGGTGAGGCTGGACCTCGGTCGCAGCCGGCCGGCTCCCGGGCTCAGAAGACGTTAGAGCGGTTTGCGAGCCAATCGCGCCTTTTGGGAGGAAGGCTCCTAGGCTTTGAGGTGTTGGGGTCCGGGAATCGGGACCCCGCCCTGCCAGGAGCATCCCTAAAAACCTAAGAGCCTGAGGACTTTGGAACCTACTGGCCTGATCTCTGAAGCCTTGGCCTCAGCCTCTCTATCAGGCCCTCGGCGGCTTCGGAGCCGAGGTCGGTGATCTGGAGCTCCGCGCCCCCGCCGCCGGAGGCTACCCGCGCCCTGAAGGTGGCGAGGCGGGCGCGCCGTTGCAGGGGGCTCCGGACCGTGGCGCGCGACTGCAGCCGGCGCCTCGGCGCGATGGTGGTGGAGCGACCCAGAAGCCGCGAGCGGACGACGAGGCGGTCGTCCTCGAGCGCCCACCCCGCGTCCCTGTAGCGCAGCCAGCCGTATAGCGCGGCCGGCAAGAGGAGGAGCATGGCAGCCAGGCTCCAGAGGGCGAACTCGAAGACGAGGAGCGAGAAGAGTCCGGCCGCGACGAGCAGGACCAGGACGGGGACGGTTGACCGGAAGACGTAGCGTCTGAGGGCGCGCCTCGGGAGGGCGTCCAGCGGCGGGTCGACTGCGAACTCGGGGGCGGCGGCTTGCAGGAACTCCCTGACCTCCCTGCGCGGCAGGAGCGGGTAGAGGACGGTCGAGACGCCAGCGTCCTCGCCGTAGCCGGCGCTCTCGACGCGCAGGGAGGCGAGGCCAAAGGGCTGGCGGAGGAGGCCTTCCGAGACGCGGATCGCCTGGATACGGGCGAGCGGTATCGTCGCCTCCCGCCTCTCCAGGAGGCCGCGCCGGATGTACAGGAACTCCCCGTCGCGCGAGAGCGTGAAGCCCGCGTGGGCCAGTACCGTGCCGCCGATAGCCAGGAGCCAGGCGAAGAGGCCGAGAATGAAGACGTAGAGCAGGGCGGTAGTAACGGAGCGCGGCGCGAAGGTCTCGAGGAGACGCCGGGCGATATCCTCGGAGAGGACCTCGTCGAAGAGCTGGGAGGCGACGGCGAGGAGGGAGAGGGCTACCCCGATCTGGCCGCTCGTCGCCCCCGCGACGAGGAGCTCCCTCGTCCCGAGTTTTCTGATGATGGCAGGCTCGGGGGCCTCCTCCGCCTCGACGGGCTCCCTCCTCGAGCCCTCGATCTCACGCCGCAGCGCCTGCGCCTCGGGGCGCCCGAGCGCCGCGAGAGAGGCGTCGGGCTCGCTCGCCCCGCCGCCCGCTGTCTCTATTCTGACCTCGACTACGTCGAAGAGGCGCTGGATCAGGCCCTGCACCGTGTCCACCGACTGAACGTGGTCAAGTGGTATCGTCCGCTCGTTTTTCTGCACAACGCCCTGCCGCAACCGGAAGGCGCCGCCGGCGACCTCGTACGTCGTGGCCCGCCAGGAGAGGAAGCCCCAGAAGGCGGCGAGCACCGCGACGACGAGGGCGCCGAGAAGGACGAGGGCGATGGTCCCAGGATCCAGGCCCCGGCTCATCAGGAACGCGATGCCGGGTATGACGAAGGCGCTCAGGGAGCGCCTGATGGTCCTTATGGCGGCGATGATCATCGCCGCCGGGTGGAGGTGGCGCGGCTCAGAGCTCATCCTGCTCCCTGGTGAGCTCGGCGATGCGGTCCCGCGCCTCGGCCGCGACGGGCGCGGAGAGCTCGGGGATGCTGTTCGGTCCGGCGGCGGTGTAGAAGACCACCGTGGCGAGCCCGAACCGGCGCTGCAGCGGGCCGCTCCGGGTGTCCACGTGCTGGATGCGCGCGAGCGGCACGAGCGTGCGGCTGATCCACAGGATCCCGCGCTGCAGGTCCACCTCGTCGTCCCGGATCTCGTAGCGCCACCGCCGCCACCTCAAGCCCGGCACGACGCTCGCGAGCGCGGCGAAGAGCACGAACGCACCCAGGAAGGGCAGGCTCCCTGACAAGAGCGGAGCATCTCCTACTCGCAGCAGGACCCAGCTCGCGAACGCGCCGCCCGCCAGCAGAGGGAGCGCCCCCAGGCCGCCGGTGATGCGCCACAGCGTCTTCGCCCGCGGGTCGAGCCTCTCTGCGGGTTCGGCCTTCAAGACCTAGGAGGAGAGCGGGACCGCGGGACGACCCCTGAGGTCTTTCGCGGCGAGCTGGCCGCAGGCGGCGTCTATGTCCTCGCCCCGGCTCGGCCGCAGCGTCGCCGAGAGCCCGAGGTCCCTGGCGTGCCTCAGGAACGACTTCGCGTCGTGCCTGGAGGTCGCTGAGAAGCCGGTATCCGTCCAGTTGAAGCGCAGGAGGTTGAGGTGGTAGAGCGGGTGGTCCAGAAGCTGTGCGAGCGCCTCGACGTGGCGCGGCTGGTCGTTCACACCAGCGAGCAGAGTGTACTCGAAGAAGAGCTTGCGGTGCGTAGTCTCGACGTAGTAGCGGGCCGCGTCCATGAGCTCGGGGATAGAGCGCCGGGCGGCGACGGGCATCAGGTCCCTGCGCTCCTCCTCGAAGGGGTTGTGGAGCGATATCGCCAGGTGGAACTGCTCCGGCTCGTCGGCGAAGCGCCTGATCTTGTCCACGAGCCCGCTCGTCGAGGCCGCGATGTGCCGCGCCGCCAGGGCGAACCCGTCGGGGTCGTTCAACGTTTTGAGCGCTACGAGGGTCTGCTCGTAGTTCAGGAAAGGCTCCCCCATCCCCATGACGACGACGTTCGAGACCCGCTCAGGCGCGATGTCGCGGGCGACGACGAAGACCTGCTCGGCGATCTCGCGCGCCTTCAGGTTGCGCTTTATGCCCAGCAGACCGGTCGCACAGAACCTGCAGGCCATCGGGCAGCCGAC
>DATACV010000048.1:0-4326 GCA_036258875.1 Rubrobacteraceae bacterium | reverse complement strand
CCGGGCCGCTGGTCCTGCCACGTCTCGCCGCCGTCCGGGCTCCTCACTATCCCCCCGAGCTCTATGCCGGCCACGACGAGGTTCGGGTCCGTGTAGGAGAGCGCTATCGCCCGCACGTGGGAGGTCCAGGGCCGCGGCGGGAAGCTCCACGTGGGCGCCGATGGGAGGTTCTTCAGGCCCTCCAGCTCGCGCCAGGAGGACCCGCCGTCGCGGCTGACGAACAGAGAGCTGGGCTCCGTGCCGGCGTAGAGCGCCCCGTCAGCCGGCGAGACGGCCACCGCCGTGACCCTGGGGTGCTCGATCCCGGAGAGCCCCTCCCAGCTCTTCCCGCCGTCGGCGCTCCTGTAGAGACCCTCGTCCGAGGTGCCGACGTACAGGGTGTCGGGATCTCCGGGGTCTACCGCCACGCATCGGGCGCCGCGCCCCTCGAGTGTCCGCTCGACCCTGCCGTTCTCCACGATCGTTACGGCGCTCTCCGCCGCCGCGTACAGCCGGATCATACGAAGCTCACCTCTCTCGATATCGCCTCTCCCTGCGACACGAGTATGCGATACGCGCGTTTGCAGCACAAGAAGCCAGAAGGCTCAAGCCTCTGCCTCGTCCCCGGGCTCCTCTTCCCGGACCAGCTCGACGCCCTTCTTCTCCTCGGCTATGCGGGCCAGCACGGCGTTCATCTCCGCCCCGATGAGCACCGTGAGCCCCGTGATGTAGAGCCAGAGCATCAGCACCACGACAGCCCCGAGCTGACCGTAGACCTGGTCGTAGCGCGCGACATAGGAGACGTAGAGGTTCAGCGCCACGCTGCAGGCGAGCATCAACACCGTGGCCACGAGCCCGCCGGGCGTGATCCACCGGAAGGGCAGGTCGGCGTTCGGGGCCAGGTAGTAGAGGATGGCCAGGGCGAAGGTGATGACGAGGAAGGCGATCGCCCAGCTGAAGGCGCCCCAGAAGGTGAGAAAGACGCCGGGTAACCCCACGAGCCTCTGTACGTAGCCTCCTATCTCGGGGCCGAAGGTCGCGAAAACCAGGGCCCCCACGAGGAGCGTGACCCCGAGACCCATCAGCAGGGAGATGCCCCATATCTTGAAGAACGATCTGGTCTCCCGCACGCCGTAGGCCCGGTTGGCCGCCTTGACGATCGCCTGGGCGGCCGCGGAGCCCGACCCGAGGGCGAGCAAGACCGCGAAGAGGAGCACGCCGGAGGTCCTGCTGCGAAGTGTACGGTCGATGTAGTCCCCGAGGAGCCCTACGGCATCCTCCGGCAGAATACCTCCCACCCTCTCGGTCAGGGTCTCGAGGATCGAGGCGGGGTCGCTCACGGCGAGGCCCGCAGCGGCGACCAGGAGCATGAGGAAAGGGAACAAGAAGAGCAGGACGAAGTAGGCCAGTTGGGCCGCGAGCCCCGGACAATCGTCCTCCCAGGCCTTGCGACCCGCCTGCCTGATCACGCCAAAGCCCAGCACGCTTCTTAGATCCGCCAGGAATTCTCTCAAGGACCGATCTAGCTCCCGTAACCCACCTACGCCGACATTCTATATCGCCTCGTGGGAGATCACGCAAAAATGGTCGCTGGGCGACAAGAAAAGGGCTAGAATTATCGCGTGCTCGAGACGCTGCTAGAGAGCTGGAAGGAGATCCAGCGCTGGCTGGCGGACCATCTGAAGCTCGCGGCGGCCGTCTGGCTGGCAGTGGGACTTGGGACCTCCATCTTCGTCGTCTGGGCCTTCGCCGAGCTGGCAGACGGGGTTGTCGAGGGCGAGAGCCGCCGGTTCGACCGGGCGGTGCTGCTCTGGATCGAAGCCCACTCTCCCGGGTGGCTCGACGGCCCGATGCTCCTCATCACAGCCCTGGGCTACTACTGGGTGGTGATACCTCTCCTCGCGGTGACGGTCACCGCCTTCTACCTCGCGGGTTGGAGGCTCTCCGCTACCCTCCTCCTCGTCTCGACCGTCGGCGGGTCATTGCTGACGACCGCCCTCAAGGCGGCCTTCGAGCGGTCGCGTCCGGACCTCATCGACTCGGGGTACACGGCTTCCTTCTACTCCTTCCCGAGCGGTCACGCCACGGTCGCGGTCGGGTTCTACGGTGCGCTAACGCTCATACTTGCCTACCGGTTGCGGGGCCTGGCGCGGTGGATCGCCGCGGCCTTCGGCGTCGCGCTGGTGCTCCTGATCGGCTTTTCGAGGCTCTACCTCGGGGTGCACTACCCGACGGACGTGCTGGCCGGGTTCCTCGCCGCTCCCCTGTGGCTGGTCTTCGTCGGGGGTGTTTATGTGGCGTGGCTCTCGGTCCGGGGCCTCAGGATGGCGGAGGCGCGCCGGAAGGGGCGCTGAGGATGCGGGCGGTGGAAAATTCCCCGCCGGGGTGTTAGCTTCTCCTCCATGCTCGAAGCGATTCTTCACCCGCTCATAGAGTTCGTTACCCGCACCATCGGGGCCTACGGCGCGCCCGCGGTCTTCGTGCTCATGCTTCTCGAGAGCATGGGGATCCTGATCCCCTCCGAGGCGATCTCACCCTTCGCCGGCTACCTGGTCTCCGAGAAAAAGATGACGCTGTTCGCGGCGGTGGCTGCCGGGGTCCTTGGGAACCTGGTCGGCTCGTGGGTGGCTTACTTTATAGGGTTGTGGGGCGGGCGCGAGCTGTGGTTCCGCTACGGGCGCTACGTCGGGGTGAGGGCCCACCACCTCCACCTGGCAGAGAAGTGGTTCGATAGGTACGGGGAGTTCACGGTCTTCATCTCGCGCTGCCTGCCCGTAGTCCGCACCTTCATCTCCTTCCCCGCCGGGACCGCGAGGATGAACTTCACCAAGTTCACCCTCTACACGACCCTCGGGTGCATCCCCTGGGTCTTCGCGCTGACCTACTTCGGCTACGTTCTGGGGGAGAACTGGGGGATGATAGGAGACTACCTCCACCTCCTGGACTACGCGGTGGCGGTCGCCTTTATAGCGGGGGCCGTCTACCTGTTCTGGCGCTGGCGCAGGTCGCGCGCCCCGAAGGCCTGACAACGACCCCACGGGCGTAGCGGTGGACCTGCTGGAGCTGTTGATCCTGAGCCTCGCTGGCCTCTTCGGCGGCGTCCTCGCCGGCATGTTCGGCGTCGGCGGAGGCACGGTCTTCGTCCCGGCGCTGGTCTACGGGGCGGGATGGAATATAGGCGAGGCCGTCGCCGCCAGCCTGGTCATCATCGTCTTCAGCGCGCTCTCGGGCACGCTTCGGAGCATGCGGAGCGCGGCCCCCGTGAACTGGAAGGCCGCGACGCTCTTCTCGCTGGCGGTGGCGCCTTCATCCCTGATCGGGGTCGCGGCGAGCGGCCTCTTCTCCGAGAAGCTCACGCAGCTTGTCTTCGCCGGCTTCCTCCTGGCGTTGGCCTACCCCACGGCGCGGTCGGGCAAGCGGTACCGCGAAGGCGTCGAGCCCTCCTCTCACTCCAACCTCGCCGTGGCGCTCCTCGGAGGGGTCGGCGCGGGGGCCCTGGCTGGCCTTATAGGCATCGGCGGCGCGGTGATGACAGTTCCGCTGATGATCTTCGGCTTCGGGCTGAGCCCCAAGACCGCCATCTCCTCGAGCCTGGTAGTCACGCTCCTCGTCGGCGTCGTGGGCGCCGCCGGCTACCTCGCGGCCGGCTTCGACCGGCTCGCCGGCCTCCCGCCCCTGATCGTTGGCTCCATGATCGGGGCGTGGCCCGGGGTGCGCATCAGGGAGCGCCTGGGGGAGACCGTCCTGCAACGCACCTTCGCCGCGTACATGCTGGTCATAGCGGTCCTGATGGTCGTCGACGCCGCGAACGGCTCGTAGGGTGGGAAAAGTTCTTGAGGCGATCTCTGGCCCCGTGGGGTATTCTTAGGCCCCATGTCCGAGAGACCGTCCTACGACGAGGAGCAGTTCGACACCACCATCAGCCGCCGCGCGCGCCGGGAGCGGCGCCGCGACGCCTCCAAGAAGGGCGGGGGGGGAGTCCTCGAGTTCCTCATCATACTGGTCGTCTCGTTCGTGCTGGTCTTCGGCTTCGTCAGGCCGTTCGTCGTCGAGGCGTTCTGGATCCCCTCGGCGAGCATGGTCCCGACGCTCAAGTACGGCGATAGGGTCCTCGTCAACAAGTTCATCTACCGTTTCGCCGAACCCGAGCGTGGGGACGTCGTCGTCTTCAAGAGCGTGCAGGGCGACGACCAGGACCTGATCAAGCGCGTCGTGGGCATCCCCGGAGACGAGATCTCGGTCCGCAGGGGCAAGCTGTTCGTCAACGGCGAGCCCCAGCGAGAGTCCTACGTGAACAAGAAGTTACCGGACAGGAGCTTCGCAGCCCCCACCACGGTCCCCGAGAAC
>DATACV010000047.1:0-5013 GCA_036258875.1 Rubrobacteraceae bacterium | reverse complement strand
CCCCCCCCCCCCCGCCGGAGTAACCGAGGGCCGCCCGGTGAGCCGGACGCTATCCCGGCCTTCTCTGGCCCTTACCCCGGTAAGAGCCAGGCCCTCGACCCCTCCGCCGTCGCCGGGGCGTGGAGGCGCACCTCGGGATGTTTCGCGGGTTCGGATCGCGACCGGGGCGCCACGCCCGGCCATGCATGCTATATAACGGCAAGAAGTGCAGGGAGGGGCGTGGCGATTCAGGTAAGGCGAACAGGCGTGCTCTCAACCTTGCTCGGGGCGGCAAGCATCGCTGCTCGCCAGAGCAGGGCCGGCTCGAGGAGGGGTGAGCGTTGAGACGGCTGGCCCTGCTCTGCGCGGCACTGGCGCTCGCAGTCCTCGAGGTGGGCGTGACCTCCCGGGCGCCGACGGCGCAGACGACTGGCCTCGAAGCCTGCCGGTCCGAAAGCGGTCCCATCTCCGCCGCCGCACTGCCAGAGACCCTAGATCTCGAGGACTGCCCGATCGGTGGGAGGGTGATCGCGGACAACGGCGTCCGGACCGTCCTGCCCGCCTCGGGTCAGGGGGTCTACGTCGAAGTCCTGACGACCGAGGCGCCCAGGAGCTCGAGGTAACCCGCTACCGCGACGGCACCGTCGAGCTGGAGCACGTCGGGGACGAGGAGGCGCGGACCAGCGCGAGCGTAGCCGCCGATGCTAGTGGTTCGGGCGAGTGCTCGGACCGCGCCTACAACGACGAGGCCTGGCGGGTTACCGCGGGGTCGCCTACAGCTTCAACCGGTCGACCACGCCCTCCGAGCTCGGCCCGCTCGCTGCTGAAGGCGCGGTCAGGGCTGGCGGCGCGAATATCATTAGCGTGAGGAACAACTGCCGTCTGGCGGACGGGGTCCCGGCCAGGCTGAGGCACCTGGGGGACACGGACTCTACCGCCAACATAGACAGGGACGGGTGCACCACGAACAGCGACCGTACCAACGTGGTCTCCTGCGGTGACCTCTCTGCAGGCGTCCTCGCCGTGGCGTGCACCCGGTTTACTTACAACCCCTCGGACTACGACGAGGTCGCGGAGGTCGACATCAAGGTCAACAAGGCGGACTTCAACTGGACCGTGAACCCCGGTTCCCGTTCGTGCAAGAACAGATACGACCTGCAGTCCGTCATGACCCACGAGCGGGGTCACAACTTCGGCCTGGGCCACGTCTCGCAGTCCAGGCACGCGAGCCTGCCCATGAGCCCGAAGATCGGGTCGTGCCAGGCGGCGGACAGGACTCCCGGCAAGGGTGACGTCCTCGGCCTGAACAGGAAGTACCCGTAGCCGAAGCAGGGCTCCGGTAAGCCAGCCCGGCAAGGTGCTAACATGGTGGCGAAGCACGACATCTGGAGGGGATGTGGCTATCTTCGTACCACGTACTGACGGTCCTGTGTCCGGCCGGCCGGGCTTTGCAATGGAACGCGTCCTCGCGCCGCCCGGCCACGCGATAGGTGCCGGTAGTGAGCGGTAGGCGGCCGGTGCGGGTCCTGATCCTACTCCTCGCGGCGATCTCACTCCTCGCCGCGGGCACGACGGCCCGGACGCCGGCGGCGCAGACGAGCGGGGAGACCTACGAGGCCTGCCGGTCCGGCGAGGAGACCATCTCCGCCTCCGCGCTGCCGGAGACCGTAAGCCTCGAGCGTTGCCCGGTAGGGGACAGGGTGATCCGGGACAACGGCATAGGTACGATCCTTCCCGCCCCGGGGCAGAGCATCTACGTGGATGCCCTGACGACGACCGGCTCGCAGGAGCTCGAGGTGACGCGCTACGCGGACGGAACCCTGGAGCTGGAGCACGTGGGAGACGAGACGGAGGCCTCCCAGCGCGAGCCGCAGCTCGGCGCTGCGGCGAGAAGCCCGGCCGCGTGCAGGGACGGTCACTACAACAACCTGGACCGCAAGGTCTACGCCGATCTCAAATGGTACTTCAACCCCAGAACCGTCCCGTCCGAGCTCTCCCGCAAGGGGGCCGCGCGCGCGACCAGGAGGGGCAACGTGAACATCACGGAGGTGCAGGACAGCTGCGGCCTCCCCGACCGCGTCAAGTGGCGTATGCTCTACCAGGGCTTCACCAGAGCCACAGCCCAGCTGGGCAAGAGCGGTAACTGCAACGGCAACGACAGGGACACGGTGGTCTCCTTCGGCACGTTGCCGCAGAGCACCCTCGCCGCGACCTGCACGATCACGACCCTGGAGACAGGTCCCAACAACAACCGCGTCAAGTGGTCCGACATAAAGCTCAACAAGGTGCACTTCAACTGGACCACGCGCCCGCAGGCGCGTTCTTGTAAGAACAGGTTCGACGTGGAGAGCACCATAACCCACGAGCGCGGCCACACCTTCGGCCTGGCCCACGTCTCGGAGTCCGACCACAGGAACCTGACGATGAGCGACCGCTCCAACGGACCATGCCAGAGCTCTGAGCGGAGCCTTGGCCGCGGCGACGCGCTTGGCCTGAACAGGAAGTACTAGAGAGCGGTCAGCCCGCTCCGGCCTTACGGCCTCCGCTCTCAGCACGCATCGGCCCGGTTTGAAGCCGGGCCTCGCTCTCAGCTTTCAGCTTCTCGCCTCTCTGGCCTTCCCCCGCCTCGCCATGCGTCAGCGCTCGGATGGCGTGAGGGAGCGCGGCCACAGACCACTAGCTGATGGCTGAGAGCTGACGGCTGAGAGCTGACGGCTGAAAGCTGGCGAAGCCAGCGTCTGGCGGTGGAGTGGGCGGGGCATGGGGCCAAAAATCTTCGAAAAGTACGCAATTCGGGTGATACGGAGCGGCGTATTTGACGCGACAATCGCATTGAGGAAGCGACGGAGAAGAAAAAGAGGTGAGAGATGTAGGGCGGTGGTCGAAGGGGAGAGCGGCGGAGAGGCACCGGGGGGTTAAGGAGGCAAGTAGATGACGAAGTTCGTGGCCGTAGCGATAACCCTGGTGTTGATGCTGGCAGTCTCCGTACCGGCTTTCGCCCAGGCGACCGCCGTCGGTGGCAGCGTCCAGTACGTGGATTGCGATCAGGTGCAGGTAGCGACGACTCAGCAGGTGAACGCCGCGAACGACCAGGACCTCGCCGGTGTGTCCCAGTCTCTCAGCGTGGACCAGAACCAGGTCAGCGCCTGTGCGGACAGCATCGCGGCCGGCGACGACGTGTTCCTCGGCTTCTAGTCGATGCGACGCTAACGCGCCGGGCGCGCCCGTAGCGCGGAAGGCGGTGAAAGGGGCCGACCTCCATCTTCGAAGGGTCGGCCCCTTCGTCGTCCCCTGGAACGGTTTGCGCAAGGTCTTGAGGCTTCGAGGTGTTGAGGCTTTGAGGGTCTGGGGTAAGGAACCCGCTTCGCCAATTGCCCCCCTAACAACCTCAAAACCTCAGAACCTAAATGCCTGTTCCCCGGATGCTCGTAGATCCCGCAAACCTCTCCAAGGCTTACACTGGCTGGAAGAGATCCAGGTCGGCCTTCATGACCATCTCCTCGGTGTCGCGGCGGAGGTGGAAGCCGAGCTTGCTGGCGATGCGTTGCATCGGGTAGTTCTCGAAGAGGATGTCGGCGGTGATGCGCCGCAGGCCCTCGGCGCGGCCGACCTCGAGCAGCTTGCCCACCAGCAGGGTGCCGAGGCCCTGGCGCTGGTAGAGGTCGCTGATCAGGACCGAGAACTCCGCCTCGTCCGGGACGTTGCCGTTGCGGCTCAGGCGGGCGACGCCCATGATCTCGCGCTCCCCGGTCCGGGGGTCCTGCCGCTCGGCGACGAGGGCCATCTCGCGGTCGTAGTCTATGAAGCAGATGCGCGTGAGGCGTTCGTGGGCGGTGCGCTGGGTGAGGCCGAGCATGTGGAAGTAGCGCATGTAGACGCTCTGCTCCGAGAGCGACTCGTGGAAGCGGACCATCAGGGGCTCGTCTTCGGGCCGGATCGGGCGGATCGTTACCGGCTCGCCCTCGCGCGTCTCCTCGTCCCACACGTACTGGGTGGGGTAGGGCCGGATCGCCGTGCGGGGCAGGTCCTCCTCGTCGGTCTGCGGCGGGTGCAGCACGACGCGCGCGTCGAGGGCGAGGAGGCGCTCGGGGGAGGCGAGCAGCGGGTTTATGTCCATCTCCCGGACCCAGGGCTGCTCCACGACGAGCTGCGAGAAGCGCACGAAGAGCTTCTCGAGCGCCGCCGTGTCTACCGGCGGCCTGCCGCGCACGCCGCCCAGGGCTTCGAAGATGCGGGTCCGCTCCATGGTGCGCCGGGCGAGCGTCGTGGTGAGCGGCGGGAGGGCGAGCGCCCGGTCCCTGTAGACCTCGACGAGCTGGCCGCCTGAGCCGAAGAGGAGCACGGGACCTAACTGCGGGTCGGGGCTGCTCCCGATGATGAGCTCGTACCCCTCCAGGCTGACCATCGGCTGCACCGTGGCGCCCGCGAAGTCCTCGGGCCCGTAGCTCTCCGAGATGGAGCGCTCCATCTCCTCGAAGGCCTCTCTTACCTCCTCTGCCCCCGAAAGGTTCAGGCGCACGCCGCCGACGTCGGTCTTGTGGGTGATGGTCTGGGAGTTCAGCTTGAGGACCACGGGGTAGCCGAAGCCTTCGGCCAGCTCGACGGCCTCGTCGGCGCTGTCTGCCACCCGCGTCTCGACGGTAGGGATGCCGTAGGCGGTGAGGAGGGCCTTGGACTCGAACTCCGTCAGGATGGTGCGCCCGGCGTCCCTGACGCCCGAGATTATCTCCTCTGCTCGCTCGCGGTCCACGTCGGCGTCGTCGGCGAACCGGGGGGTCTCGTAGATGCTGCGCAGGTTGTAGGTGTAGCGCCACATGTTCGTGAAGGCGCGGGCGGCGTCGTCCGGGTAGTCGAAGGTCGGGATGCCGGCGCCGTTCAGGATGGAGGTCCCGGCCGCGACCTCAGCGCCGCCCATCCAGCTCGCCAGCACCGGCTTGCTGGTGTCGCTGGCGTGGGAGACGAGGGCCTCGGCGGTCTGCGTCGGCTCCGTCATGTCCTGGGGGGTGAGGATGACGAGCAGGCCGTCGCTCTCGG
>DATACV010000046.1:0-3888 GCA_036258875.1 Rubrobacteraceae bacterium | reverse complement strand
AGGCCATCGACTACGACGGGTACCTGGTGATGGAGTCCTTCGCGGCGATCAACGAGGACCTCGCGGGCGCGACCGCCCTCTGGCGGGACGTCGTCGGCGACCCGGAAGCATTGATCCGCGACGGGCTCGGTTTCCTGCGCGCCAAGGCCGCCGAGTATGACGTATTGCGTGGTTAGGAGTGTCGGTGTCTCCGATGACTCCCGAAGACGCTGAGGCGAGACCGTCCGTCGTCGTCACCACCAGGTCCTTCGGTTCCGGCGACGCCGATCCCGCCGGTCTGCTGCAGAAGGCGGGGCTCAGGGTGGAGCACGCCGATCCGGCTCACGACCATGCCGTCCTCGGGGAGGCGTTGTCCGCGGCCGTAGCCTGGATAGCCGGGACATCCCCGATCGATGATCGTCACCTGGCCGCAGCTCCGAACCTGAAGATCGTGGCGCGCTACGGCACCGGCTACGACTCCGTGGACCTCGCCGCTGCTGCTCGAAGAGGGGTGATAGTGACCAACACCCCAGGCGCGAACGCGGAGGCGGTTGCCGACCACACCGTCGGCTTGATGCTGGCCACCCTCCGTCACCTGGTAGCCGGGGACAGAGCCTCGCGCGAGGGCAGCCGCCTCCCCTTGCGGGGCCGCGAACTGGGCGCCCTGACGGTAGGGATCGTGGGCTTCGGAAGCATCGGTCGCGCCGTCGCCCGCCGTTTGATCGGGGGCTTCGGCACCCGGGTGGTGGCCTACGACCCGTTCGTCGCACCGGAACGTGCGCGCGAGGCCGGTATCGAACCGGTCGACGACCTGTCCGGGCTGGCTCGGGTGGCGGACGTGTTGACGCTGCATATGCCGGGCGGCGGGGGTGCTGTGGTCGACGCAGCCTTCCTGAGCCGTATGCGTCCCGGTGCTGTCTTGATCAACACGGCCAGGGGCGACCTCCTGGAAGAGCAGGCCGTCGCCAGCGCTCTGGCGGAGGGACGGCTCGCGGCAGCCGCGGTGGATGTCCTGGCCTCCGAACCGGCTACCTCCAGCCCCTTGCTGGACGCACCCAACGCGATCATTACTCCGCACGTCGCCGCGCAGACCACGCAGGCCATTGATCGCATGGGGATGATGGCTGCCGAAGAGGTGGTGCGCGTTCTGGCGCGAGAAGCGCCCCGACACCCCGTGGCCGTACCGACTTAGGAGGTTTCGTACGTGGACAAGCAGGCAATCCTGACACGCATCGCCGAACTCGGGCTGCTGGCCGTTATGCGTGCTCCGGACCCCGCCGGCGCCCGGCGGGCTGTCGACGCCCTCGTCGAAGCAGGCGTTGTGGGCATCGAGATCACCTACTCGACCCCAGACGCGGCGTCCGTGATCGCGGCCGTCAAACAGAGCTATGGCGACGAGGTGCTCGTGGGCGCGGGCACGTTGGTTACCCACGCCCAGGTAGCCGAGGCCGCGGAGGCCGGCGCCTCGTACCTGGTCAGCCCCGGTCTCGACGACGAGGTGGTCGCATCGATGCGAGGCACCAGCCTGCCCGCCATGGCGGGTATCCTCACGCCGACCGAGGTAATGAGGGGCGTGCGGCTAGGCGTGGACGTGATGAAGCTGTTCCCGGGTTCTCTAGGAGGCCCCTCTTATCTGCGCTCCTTGCGGGGCCCGTTCCCCGACGTTCCTTTCATGCCGACCGGCGGGGTCTCCGCCGACAACGTGGGGGACTGGCTGGCGGCGGGGGCTATCGCGGTGGGCGCGGGAGGCGAACTTGCCTCGGCCGGCGACATCAGCGCCGGCGACTTCGCGGGTATCCGCGAGAAGGGGCGGCGCTTTGTGGCGGCGATCCGCGAGGCGAGGGCCGATGCGGCACCGAGGGCGTCTCGATGAGCGCAGGATCGGTCGAGACCCGGCCCGTCCCGACCATGGAGTTCATCGGGGTCAGCACGGGGAGCTCCTCCATAATGAAGGTCTTCCCCGGGTGGGCTCGGGTGCTCGGCCTGGGCGAAGCCAGGCTGAAGGGGCGCGACCTGCCCCTGGGGGCCGAACCCGGCCTCTACCGGCGCGCGGTCGAGCAGATCCGGAGCGATCCGCTCTCGATGGGGGCTCTCGTCACCACGCACAAGATCAACCTCCTCGCCGCCGCCCACGATCTCTTCGACGAGCTCGACCCTTACGCCCGACTCTGCGAGGAGGTCTCTTGCATCTCAAAACGTGACGGGCGCATTATCGGGCACGCCAAGGACCCGATCACCGCAGGCCGGTCTCTGCGAGCGTTGCTGAGCCCTGGTTACTTCAGACGTACGGGCGCGGAGGTGCTGTGTCTGGGGGCCGGCGGCGCGGGCACCGCCATCTCGGTCTACCTGATGAGCGGACAGACCCCCGCCGACCCTCCCGGCCGGATCGTGATGGTGGACAAATCACAAGAGAGCCTCGATGCCCTGAGGAGGGTGCACGGCCGCGTGGATCGCTCTTCGACCGAGATCGAATACGTCGAGAACGCCAACCCGGTCGAGAACGACGAGCTACTGGCCGGCTTGCCGCCAGGGTCGTTGGTCGTGAACGCCACCGGGATGGGCAAGGATATACCCGGCTCCCCGGTGACCGACGGTGCGCGCTTCCCGGAGAGGGGCGTCGTCTGGGAGCTCAATTACCGGGGGGAGCTGGATTTCCTCCGCCAGGCTCGTCGCCAGGAGCGTGCCCGAGATCTCAGGGTCGAGGACGGCTGGTCGTACTTCCTCCACGGCTGGAGCGAGGTAATAGCCGAGGTCTTCCACGTCGAGCTTACCCCGGAGCGCTTTGAGTCGTTGAGCGCCGAGGCCGAGGCGATCCGCAGTTGAGAGGGATGAGCCAGGAGTCGTTCGAGAGAGTCAAGCACGGCCGGTTCGACGGGTGAGACGGTGAGGGAATCACACCCCAAGGAGGTGGCCGCGCAGCGGTCAGGTGACAAGAAGGTCCGCACCGTCCTGGGGGACATAGACCCGCGGGAGCTTGGGAAGACCGACGTACACGAGCACCTGCTCATGCGGTCACCGCTGCTGCGCGGTGAGGAGCTGGACGATCGGGAGAAGTCGACCCAGGAGGCCGTCGAGTTGCGCCAGACCGGGATCGAGGCTCTCGTCGAGCTGACCACCATCGGGCTCGGCAGGGACCCGCGGGGCGTAGCCGACATCGCGACCCAAAGCGGACTACACATCGTGCTCGCCACCGGCATTCACCGGGAGGCGCATTACCCGCCGGAGCACTGGGTGCGCAGAACCGCGCCGGAAGAACTTGCCGAGCTCTTCATACGCGACATCACGGAAGGGTGCGAAGGCGCCGACTACTCCGGTCCTCGGGAGCAGCCGGCGCGGATCCGCGCCGGCATCATAAAGGCCGGCGCCGGGTACTGGAGCATCTCGCCCCTCGAGCGTCGTGTTTTCGAGGCCGCCGGCGAGGCGCATCGACGCACGGACGCCCCCGTCGCCTGCCACCTCGAACTCGGTACCGCCGCATGGGAGGTCCTGGAAGCCCTGGAAGCCGCGGGCGTCGCCCCAGATCGCATCATGCTGGCGCACGTCGATCGGAATCCCGATCCCGGCCTCCACGCCGAACTGGCGGCGGCCGGTGCCTACCTGGGGTACGACGGCATGGCGAGGTTCAAGTACTGGCCGGACTCGGTCTTGTTGGATTGTCTGCTCCGGGTCGCGTCGCAAGGGGGCGCCGATCGCCTGCTGCTCGGCGGCGACGTCGCCCGGAGTACGGCATTCCGTTCGTATGGTGGCTTGCCAGGAATGGCGTACTCCGGGCGACGTCGCCACCGAGCAGCAGGCGATCGGCGCCCCCTTGCGACGCGACCCGGAGCAGACAATCCAACAAGACCGAGTCCGGCCAGTACTTGAACCTCGCCATGCCGTCGTACCCCAGGTAGGCACCGGCCGCCGCCA
>DATACV010000045.1:0-4332 GCA_036258875.1 Rubrobacteraceae bacterium | reverse complement strand
CTACGACCTGACCTACCTGACGGCCCTGAACCTCGCCGGGCTCGCGGCCCCGCCCTTCGGCGAGTTCGCCGTGGCGGGTGTGATCCCGGACGTGGCGTTGAACGCCCTCCTCGCCTACCTCGTCGGTGGTTGGTTGCTGAGTGTGGGCCGCGACAAGGCCCGGGGCTGGGAAGAGCGATGACGCTTACCCGCAAGGAGGCGAAGGCCACCAGGGCCGCCAACCTGCCGAAGTGGAGGTCCCTGGACCCCATCCTGCTGCTTGTCTCGCTGACGCTCTCGGCCTTCGGCATCCTCGCGGTCTACGTGGCCGGGACGGAGGCCCAGCAGGCGTACGCCATGAACCAGGCGCTCGGTTTCGTCCTGGGGGTGGCCGGGGCCATCCCGCTGGCGCTCATAGACTACCGGTACTGGCAGCGGTACCTCAGACCCATCTACGGCTTCGTCATCGTCATGCTCCTCGCCGTGCTCTTTACGGGGGCCGCGGCCGGCGGCGCCCAGCGGTGGGTGGATATCGGGCCGGTGCAGGTGCAGCCCTCGGAGTTCGCCAAGCTGGGCATGGTCGTCGTGCTCGGCGGGTACTTCGCCGAGAGGGCGGTCGGCGAGCACACGGTCTTCGTCAAGGCGCTGGGCTTGCTAGCGGTGCCGGCGCTGCTCGTCTTCATGCAACCCGACCTCGGGACGGCGCTGGTCTTCGGGGCCGTCTTCGTCGCCATGGCCTACATAGCGGGCGCGCGGCCGATACAGCTGGCGGGCCTCGTCGCCGCGGGCGTCGTCGCCGCGGTGCTGGCCGTCAAGCTGAAGATACTCGAGGAGTATCAGGTCGCCCGCCTGACCGCCTTTATGAACCCCGAAGGCGCGCCCACGGTGGGCTACCAGGTCGCGCAGTCCAAGATGGCGATAGGCTCGGGGGGGATCACGGGCAAGGGCCTCGACGCCCAAACGCTAGCGAACCTGGGGTTTTTGCCGGAGGACCACACCGACTTCATCTTCTCCAACCTCGCCGAGCGGGTGGGTTTCGTGGGCAGCATCGTGCTCCTCGTGCTCTTCTTCCTGCTGATCTGGCGCATCCTCCACGTTGCGACCATCTCGCGCGACCGGTTCGGGGTCCTGATCGCCGTCGGCGTGTCCACCATCTTCCTCTTCCACGTCTTCGTGAACATCGGGATGACCATGGGGATCATGCCCGTGACCGGCATACCGCTCCCGTTTATCAGCTACGGGCGGAGCAACCTGGTGGTGAGCGTCCTCTCGCTGGGGCTCCTGCAGAGCATCGCCATCCACTCCAAGGCCGAGGCCTCGAAGCATCCGAAGGTCTAGCCTCTTACTGGTCGATGGGGCCTGTGGCGGTTATACTATCGCCCCGAACGTACGAGGCTCGTACGCCTAGATCAGCATCTCGGAAACCTTAGGAGCTTATAACGTGTTTGCGGTTGTGAAGAGCGGTGGAAAGCAGTACAGGGTCAGGGAGGGCCAGGAGCTCGTCGTCGATAGGCTGCAGGGCGAGGTCGGGGACACCGTCGAGTTGCCGGTCGGCTTCGTCGCCGACGGCGACGGCGTAGACCTCGGCGGGAGGACGGCCACGGTGGAGATCCTCGAGCATCTGCGGGGGGAGAAGATCCACGTCTACAAGTACAAGCCCAAGAAGGACTACAGGAAGAAGACCGGGCACCGGCAGTCGCTGACCCGGATCAAAATTCTGGAGGTATCGGATGGCTCATAAAAAGGGCGGCGGCTCGTCGCGCAACGGTCGCGACTCCGCGGGCAAGCGGCTCGGCGTGAAGACCTACGGGGGCCAGACGGTCACCGCGGGTTCCATCATCGTGCGCCAGCGCGGGACGAAGGTACACCCGGGCCAGAACGTCGGCAAGGGTTCGGACGACACCCTCTTCGCCAAGGTCGGCGGCAGGGTGAGCTTCGACCGTAGCCGAGGCAAGAGCGTGGTGAGCGTGCTCGAGGAGGCCACGGCCTGAGGACCAGTCACTCTGGGGGTCTCTAGACCCGTTGCAGTTCGTAGATGAAGCGAGGTTCGTCGTCCGAGCGGGAAGCGGTGGCGACGGCAGCGTCTCCTTTAACCGTGAGAAGTACAAGCCGCGCGGCGGCCCGGACGGCGGCCGCGGCGGCGATGGCGGGTCGGTGATCCTGCGCGCCACCGAGGACCTCTCCACGCTCGAACCCTACGCCCACCGCAGGGTCGTAAAGGCCGGCCGCGGTAGCCACGGGTCGGGCAACAACCGCGCCGGCGAGCGCGGAGGGGACGCCGTGATAGAGGTCCCGGTCGGCACCCAGGTCTCCGACGCGAGCGGCCTGCTCGCCGACCTCTCGGAGCCCGGCTCCTCGTTCGTGGTCGCCCGGGGCGGCGAGGGCGGTCGCGGGAACGCCTCTTTCGCGACCTCGACGCGCCGGGCACCCGCGTTCCGCGAGAAGGGGTTGCCGGGGGAGGAGAAGGAGATCCGGCTCGAGCTCAGGGTCCTCTCGGACGTGGGTCTCGTCGGGCTGCCGAACGCCGGTAAGTCCTCGCTGCTGCGTGCTCTGAGCGCCGCGCGTCCCAGGGTCGGCGATTACCCGTTCACAACGCTCTCGCCGCAGCTCGGGGTGGCGGACGACAGGCGCTACCGCGGGCCGTTCGTTGTCGCGGACATCCCAGGGCTGGTCGAGGGGGCGAGCGAGGGACGGGGCCTCGGCAACCGGTTTCTCAGGCACGTCGCCCGCGCGCGGCTCCTGGCGCTAGTCCTGGACGCGAGCGAGGACCCCGAGGGCGCCTACGGTACCCTCCGCGCCGAGCTGCACGCGGCCCGTCTCTCGGGCAAACCGACGGTCACCGTGCTGAACAAGGTGGACCTTCTGGACGAGGAGCTCAGGGCATACCTGCGGGAGGCCTTCCCTGGCGCGACGCAGGTCTCGGCTAAGACCGGCGAGGGCGTCGAGGAGCTGCGGGACCTCCTGGAGGAGCGCCTGCGCGAGCTGGGGGACCGCGGGGCCGAGGAGCGCCAAGACCGCGCGCACCGCGTCTTCCGTCCGACGTGGAGGGGCGTGCGGGTGGAGAAGGAGAACGGCGGCTACGTCGTGGTCGGCGAGGGCGTCGAGCGCCTCGCGCTCAAGACCGACTGGGAGAACCCCGAGGGCGTCGAGCGCTTCCAGCGGGAGCTCGAGAGGAGCGGCGTCGTGGGCGCCCTGCGGCGCGCGGGCGCCCAACCCGGCGACGAGGTCAGGATCGGCGGGACGGTGTTCGACTTCCGGTGAGGTATCTGCTTTGAGGGTGGGGATCTTCGGCGGGACCTTCGACCCCGTACACCAGGGACACATGGTGATCGCCGAGCAGGTCATGGGGGAGCTGGGCCTCGCCCGCGTTGTGTTCGTCCCGGCCGGCATCCCGCCACACAAGGAGGCATCCAGCGTACGGGCTTCGGCCGAGGATCGCTTCGACATGGTCGAGGCCGCGGTCGAAGGCAACGAGCGCTTCGGCGTGGACCGGGTCGAGGTCGACGCCGGACGCCCGATGCACAGCGTGGAGACGGTGCAGGTCCTCAAAGAGCACGCCCCGGACGGCGAGTGGTTCTTCATCACCGGGGCGGACGAGGTCTCGAACCTGCTCGCCTGGAAGGACCCGGACCGTCTGCTCGAGGAGGTAGTCATGGTCGCGGCTACGCGCCCAGGCTACGACCTGTCGAGGTTGGATCACCTCGAGGCGGGCCTTAGGAACTTCGACCGCATCTTCCCCGTGGAGTGTACGCGGGTGGACATCTCGGCGACCGGCATCCGGCGCCGGATCTTGCAGGGCAAGAGCGTACGGTACCTGGTACCGGAAGGGGTATACCAGATCATCAGAGACAGGAGACTCTATGAAGGTGACGAGAAGCGGAGCGGACAGGGGGAGCGTTTGAAGGAGGAGACGCGGTGAGCGGCGACGAGTCCGCGGCGAGGCGGAGCAGCAGCGTCGAGACCGAGGGCGAGGCTCTGAGCTACGAGATGGCCGCTACGGCGGCCAGGGCGGCGAGCCAGATGTTCGCCAGGGACGTGACGATAGTGGACCTGAGAGACCTCGTCTCGTACACGGACTACTTCGTCATAGCCAGCGCCGAGACCGAGCGCCAGACCCGGCGCGTAGCCGAGGAGGTCATAGAGCGCATGATCGAGGCCGGACACCGCCCGCGCACCAAGCGCATCGAGGAGGGATCGGCCTGGATCAGCCTCGACTTCCTCGACGTGGTAGTCCACATCCTGACCGACGAGGCCCGCGACTACTACCGCCTGGAGTCCTTCTGGCGCAGCGCCCCCCAGATGCGCTGGGAGGGGTAGACCCCCGAAGAGGCACCGCGTTGACACTTCCCGGCG
>DATACV010000044.1:0-9344 GCA_036258875.1 Rubrobacteraceae bacterium | reverse complement strand
AGGCGACGGCGGCGGCGGCTTATGCGACGTATCTCTTCCACGACGCGCGTATTCTACAACCTACATCGCGGCGGCGCTCCGGGGGTACTCCTCGCCCACTAAAGAGGGCAGGGCGCGTGCGCCCCGCCTTTTTTGTGGGCGAGGAGCACCCCCGGAGCGCCACCGCTTTGTAGGTTGTAGAATACGCGCGTCGTGGAAGAGATACGTCGCATAAGCCGCCGCCGCCGCCGCCTTCGGACCGTGGGAGAGCCGCACCCGTGGGAGCCCAGACACATGCGTCTCGCCGGGACGCGCTATGCCGAGTCGGTGGGGGACCCGAGGGGTAGGCGCAACGTCACGCTAGGGGTGATACAGCACCTCTGGCGCTCGCCCGTCCCGTTCGTCGGGTTCTACCCGCCGGAGGGGGTCCTGGTCACGGAGGGTAGGCAGTACGTACCGGCGGCTCCGCGGCTGGTGGACGACACGGACTACCTCGCCGGGGTCGAGGCGCACAAGAGGAGCTTCGCGGCGGACCTCCATGGGTGCATGATCCCCTCGGGGAGGCTCCCCGGCTACTTCGAGCTCTCCACCGACGAGGGCTGGCGGATAAGCCTCGACCTCGCGGAGCGGCGCCTCGCGCTCGCCGACGGCTGGGGGATGGCCTCAGAGGCTTCGGTGGTCGGGGACCTGGCGCCGTTCGTCTGGGCCTACCGCAACAGCGGTTTCTGCGTGGTGACGCTCTACGACAAGGACATAAACGCGCTGCGCGACGACCTCCTCTTCGTCGCCAAGCGCGAGGGCGTGGAGCTCCGCTGGCGCCGGTCGGCGGCCTGAGACTCAGCACGCCGCTTCGGGCCCATAGGCCCTCGCTCGTCAACATTTCAGCATTCTCTTCCGTTCGGGCCCTACCCGGTCACACTCTGCGCGGCCGCTTCGAATAGCATGGCGGATCCTACGGCCAGGGACGTCACTTCCTGAACTGACAAGCCCGCGAAGTGGGCGTGCTGACTTTAGAATGGTGCCGTGAAGAAGGACGAAGACGCTAATCTCGGCGCCGCCGAACACCGCCTGTTCCTCGGTTACCTCGCGGTGCTCTTGCTCGTCGGATTGCTGTGCGTCCACCAGATCGGGATAACCTGGGACGAGCCGAACTACTTCACCTCTTCCTACTCCTACCTCTCCTGGTTCGGGAACGTCGTCGCGGACCCCTCCGGCTGGTGGGTCTCCATAGATCGCTACTGGGAGCAGAGCCACGAGGCGCCGCCCTTCTTCAAGCTGTGGGGCGGGCTTTTCGCGGGCGTCGCCGCGCTCCTCTTCGGGACGGACGACCTCGGCGCTCTAGGCGACGCCTACCGGATGGGTTCCTACGCCCTGTTCCTCCTCTCCACCTACGCCGCGTTCCGCTTCGTTCGGGGGAGCTTCGGCGGGATGGCGGCCTGGGGGACCGCCCTGAGCATGCCGCTCATCCCGGTGCTCTTCGGCTTCGCCAGGCTGGGGCAGCTAGACGGGGCCGTGGCCTCCATGTACCTGCTCGCGGCGCTCGCGCTCTACAGGATGCTCGTCGATGGGGAACGGAGACATACGGTCGTGGCCGGCGTCGCGCTGGGGCTGGCCTTCGCGACGAAGCTCAACGTCTTTACGCTGCTGCCAGCGGCGCTCCTGTGGGTCCTCCTCTACGGCCGGGACGGGAAGACCCTGGCGCGGCTGCTCGCTTGCTCCCTCGTCGGGGCCGCGGTCTTCTTCGCCCTCTGGCCCTGGCTCTGGCGGGACCCGGTGGGGAGGACGTGGGAGTTCCTGACGTGGACGGCGGGGTTGCAGGACGAGCGGTTCACGTACTACCTCGGGCAGTGGTGGGCCGGGGCCCCCTTCCACTACCCGCTCGTCAGCCTCGTCGTGCTCGTGCCGCTCGCCGTCGCGGTAGCCGGGGTGTTCGGGGTCGTCAGGCTGTTCGGGGAGGCGCGAGACCCGGCATCCGGCTGGGTCCTGCTCAACCTCGCCCTCGTCCTCGCGGTCGCGGGCTCGGGGATGGTCCCGATCTACGGCGGCCCCAGGCAGTTTCTGGCGGCCTTCCCGCTGTGGGCCATCTGCGCCGGCGTGGGCGTCGGTTGGCTCGCCTCCAGGGTATCGCTGCGGCCGGCGCTCGCGCTCGCTGCCTACACGGCGCTCTCGCTGCCCGGCATCCTGTGGACGGGGACTGCCAACTCGCTCGAGTACTACGGCGAGGCGGTAGGCCTCGTCCCCGGCGCCCGCGCCCTTGGCTTCGAGACGACCTACCTCGCCGATACCTACAGGCCCGCCGTCGGGTGGTTGAGCGAGGTCGCGCCCGAAGGGGCGACGGTCTACGCGCAGGCGGGCACCCACCCCGTGCTCGAGAGCTACCGTCGCATCGGGGAGCTCAGGGAGGATCTGCGCCCGGCCTACCTCGCGCCCCTGACCCCCGAAGGACCAGTCATGGACGAGGAGCCGCGCGAGGACTCCTACTTCCTGTTCCTGCCGCGGCAGTCCATCTACACGAACCAGATGCTCGCGCTCGAGGAGAAGCGGCCCCTCTACGAGTACGAGAGAGGTGGGGTGCCCCTGGTCAGGGTCTACTCAGGCGAAGCCGTCGGCGAGACGCTCGGTGTGGAGGGCGAGCCCGAGCCCCGGGACGTCGGCGTGGCGAACGCCCTCGTGGCCCTCGGCGGCGTGCTCGCGGTGCTCCTCGCCATCGCGCGCCGGCTGCGAGCCGCAGGCGGCCGGGCGGGCTAGGTTCTCGGAGAGAGCTCCCGGTTTCGAGGAGGCCAGACCCCGCTCTCCTGGCGGCGGGTGTTCTCTCGGAAACCTTTCGGGGGCGAGGAGCGTATACTCGTTATGGTATGGAGCACGCATCTGCAGTGGCACTAGGCGGCTGGCGGGAGAGGCTCAGGGGCCTGTCGGTCCGGCGCGAGACGCTGGACGACAACGAGCTCGTGGCGCGGACCCTTAAAGGTGACGTCCGCTCCTACGAGGAGCTGGTCCGGCGCTACGAGCGTCTCGTGGGCCGCGTCCTCTACCCCTACGCGCGGCGTGAGATCTCCGTCGAGGACCTGGTGCAGGAGACCTTCCTGCGCGCCTACGACCGGCTCGAGACCTTCAACCCCGACTACCGCTTCAAGACGTGGCTGCTCGCCATCGCCAACAACCTCGGCGTGGACACCTTGAGGCGCCGGAGGGAGATCGTCGAGTTCAACCCGGAGACGCACGCCGGGGCCGGCGGGGGACCCGAGGCCGAGGCCCTCGATGCCGACCTCTCCAGGAGCGTCCAGGGCGCGGTGGCGACCCTGCCCGAGACCTACGGGGTGCCCCTGATCCTGCGCTACTCCGAGGGGCTCTCCTACGCCGAGATAGCCGAGGTACTCGACATCACCATCCCCGCGGTCAAGAGCCGCCTCTTCCGCGCCCGCAACATGATGGCCGAGAGGCTCGAAGAGGTGGGGGAGCGGGGATGAGCACCCGGCGCCGCTGCGACCCGGAGACCGTCTTCGAACTCGCCGACGGCGCCCTCGGCGCGAACCGGGCGCGCGAGGCTCGCTCGCACCTGGACGAGTGTCCCGAATGCCGCGAGGCGTACGAGAGCGAGCTGGAGCTGAACAGGATGCTCCGCACGAGCGAGCTGGCCGACCCGCCGGCGCGGTCGGTCTGCCAGTCGATCGCTATGGCGTTGCCGACCAGGCCGCTCAAAGCCAGGATACTGTGGGCGTCCGTGGCGCTTATCCTGCTTCTCGTCGCAACGCTCGCCCTGAGCCTCGACGGTACGAACCCCCTGGTCCTCGCCGCGAACACCCTGGGCGTCTTCTGGGGCTTGGTCTCCGGGTTCGCCGACATGGCCCACACCACCCTCGTCGCCGCGGGCCCGATCCTACTCGCCGCCCTCGCCGTGGGCGCGCTGCTCGACCTCTGTCTGGCGGCGGCGCTCCTCTGGACGACGAGGCGCCGCTCTCGCGAGGTATGAGTCTCCAGGCCTCCTCGGTTCTCCCCGCATACCCGCTGCGGATCTCGCTCACCTTCGCGGCCATCGTCCTGGGGCTCTTGGCCCTCACGGCGCTCCCCGCCCACGCCTTCGAGAAGAAAGTCTTGGGCGACGTGGTCGTCGAGCCGGGAGAGAGCGAGTCGGAGGTCTCCACGGCGATCGGGAACATAACGATTAAGGGCGGCGTCGAGGGAGACGTGCGCTCGGCGCGCGGCGACGTCGAGGTGGGCGGCGAGGGTGTCGGGGGCGACATTAAGGCGGCGTCCGGAGAAGTCGAGGTGCGTGCGCCCGTCGGCGGCAAGATCGAGGCCGGCTTCGGGGACGTGTACATCGGCGCTCCCGTGGGTGGGGACGTCAAGGTGGGCCGCGGGGACGTGGAGCTTGGACCCGGCGCCCGGGTGGGCGGGGACCTCCACTACGGGAGCGGCGAGGTCGACGGCCACACGGAAAACGTTGGGGGCACGATAAGGGCCGGCGGCATGGGACCCGGCATGGACCACGAGTGGGGCGGGTTTGGGGTCCTTGACCTCGTGGGCTGGGCGTTCGCCGCCGCGCTCTTCGCGGCGTGCAGCGTGCTGGCCGTGGTCCTCGCCCCCGGACAGGTCTCCGCCGCAACGCGCCGGGCCGAAGAATCGCCCGGTATCTCCCTTCTCTTCGGGGTGGCCTCCGTGCCCGCGGTCGTGGTGCTCTGCGTGGTGCTCGCGGTCTCGATCATCGGGATACCGCTCTTGCTGCTGCTCGCCCCGGCCTACCTCGCGCTCGTCTTCTTCGGGGCGCTCGTGGCCGCGTACCTCGTCGGGAGGAGGGTAGTCTTCGCCACCGGGCGCTACCACGTGGGGAACGCGATGGCCGCCGCGGTCGGCGCCATCATCCTCGCCGCTGCGTACCTGATCCCCTTTCTCGGCGGGCTCCTAGTCTACGGCCTCGCCCTCTTCGGGACCGGGGCCTCCATCCTGGCCCTCGTCTCCCGCCGGCGCGCCCGGACCTATCCCTCGTACGAGGCCTACGTCGGCGACCGGCGCGACGCCTGAGCTAGACCGAACGGTCCTCCGGGAGCATGGAGAAGACGAGGATGTTCCGCGGCTCCCCGTCCGCGCCGAGTTCGGTGTTGCGTCGTTTAAAGAGCCGGTTAAGTCCGATGTTGACAGGAGATGCATCCTTGACACGCTTTCCTGGCCTCAGTTAGAGTGCGATTAAATAATCCTTACCTAGAAAGCGTGGAAACCTTCGGTGCAGGGGTGGGAAGTTTCCCGGAGAGCTTCGTGCTAGAACCGAGCTGCCTCGGGGATCGCGCTGCCCGTTTTCCGACGCCATCGACGTCGTCCGATACACGTGCCCTTGCAGAGCCCGATGAGCGGGGCCGCTCCGCGGGGTACACCTGTGGGATGAGAAAGGAGGGTCTGTGAAGACCAGGAAAGCGAGGTTGGGGATGGGGGAGACGCCGGGTGCGACCAGGATCACCCGAAAAGACTTCCTCAAGATAGGGGGCACGGGTCTGGCCGGGGCCGCCCTGCTGGGAACCGCCGGCTGCGGCAACATCTTCGGCGGCGAGCAGGGCGGCAACGGTGGCGGTGGAGGAGGGACCAAGGCCGTCACCGTCAACCTCGGGGACACCATCAGGGACCTCGACTCCACGACCACAACCGACTCCGTCTCGAGCGACGTCCTCCTGAACGTCATGTCGGGTCTCTACCGCCTCGATCCCAGCCAGCAGCCCGTCCCGGATATGGCCGAGGGCGTGGAGATAAGCTCCGACAAGCTCACCTACACCTTCACGCTGAAGGACGGCGTCACGTGGTCCAACGGCGACCCCGTCACGGCGCAGGACTTCGAGTACGCGTGGCTGCGGGCGCTCGACCCCGAGACGGCTGGCCAGTACGCCTACATACTCAGTACCTTCATCGAGGGCGCCACGGAGTTCAACGCAGGCGACGGCTCGGTCGAGGACGTGGCAATAAACGCCCGCGACGACAAGACGCTCGAGGTCAAGCTGGTAAGCCCCTCTCCTTTCTGGCTCGGGCTCACGGCGTTCTACACCTACTACCCGCAGAAGCAGAGCTACGTCGAAGAGCAGGGCGACCAGTACGCCCAGAACGCCAACAGCCTCATCTACAACGGCCCCTACCTCCTCACCGAGTTCGACCCGACCCAGGGCGTCACCATGGTCAAGAACGACGACTACTGGGACGCCGCCAACACCGACATCCAGAGGGTGGAGGGCAGGATAGTCAAGGAGCTCGAGACGTCTGTCAACCTCTACGAATCCGGCGAGCTCGACGAGACCGAGATCGACGGCCAGTACGTGGCCGAGTTCAGGGACTCCCCCGACTTCTGGTCGCAGACGTACTTCGCCACCTTCTACATGGTCCCCAACCTGGAAGCCATCCCGCTCTTCCAGAACGTCAACGTCCGCAAGGCCCTCCAGATGGGCTTCGACCGCGAGGCGCTGGTCAACCAGATCCTCCAGAACGGCTCCGAGCCGGCGAGCGGCTACGTCCCCGACGGCATAGACGGCCCCGGCGACCAGACCTTCCGCGAGGCGGTTGGCCCGACTATGCCAGAGTACAACCCCGAGGAGGCGCGGAGGCTCTTCGAGCAGGGCGTCGAGGAGGAGGGCGGCGAGAACCCGCAGGTCGAGCTGCTCGCCTACGACGACAGCACCGCCAGGGACATAGCCACCTTCCTGCAGTCCCAGCTGCAGGACAACCTCGGCATGAACATCAACGTCAACGTGCAGCCCTTCGACAGGAAGCTCGAGCTCGAGGCCAACGGCGAGTTCCAGCTCTCGTGGCAGGGTTGGATCGCCGACTACAACGACCCGATGACCTTCCTGGACCTCTGGGAGACCGAGTCCCCGTTCAACACCGGCGGCTACTCCAACCCCGAGTACGACGATCTCATCAACCAGGCCCAGGAGGAGACGGACTTCGCGAGGCGCATGCAGCTCATGATGGACGCTGAGGAGGTCCTCGTCGCGGACGATGCGGCCACCGCGCCGATGTACTTCGAGGGTGAGGCCCACCTGCTGAGGCCCACGATCAAGAACTTCGTCGACCACCAGTACGGCGCAGGGCTCGACGCCAAGTGGTGGAGGCTCGAAGGCTAGCGCCGGGGGTCGGCAACGTCATGCCAGGCGCAGGCAGGGGCGGTCTCGGGTACGGGGCCGCCCTGCCGCAGCCACCTATCCGGGAGGCGGACCAGTAGATGATCAGGTACGTACTCAGGCGCGTCGTCTACATGCTCATTACGCTGTTCGTCATCATCAGCGTGACGTTCTTTATCAGCAAGCTGCTGCCGGGGACGCCCTTCGCCGACGACAAGCTCACGCCGCAGACCAGGGCGCAGCTCTTCGAGAAGTACGGCCTCGACGAGCCGATCTACGTCCAGTACGCGAAGTACATGATCAACGTGGCACAGGGTGACCTCGGCAACTCCTTCTACTTCGAGAGCCGTCCCGTGACGCAGATGATCCTGGAGCGCGCGCCGGTCTCCGCCTTCGTGGGGATACAGGCCGTCATCTTCGGGCTGGTGGTGGGGATGGTGCTCGGCATCGTCTCCGCGCTGCGCCACAACTCCTGGTGGGACACGCTAGCGGTGGTGATAGCGGTGCTCGGGGTATCCGTGCCGACCTTCGTACTGGGTCCCATCCTGCAGTACGTCTTCGGGGTGAAGCTCGGGTTGTTCCCGATCGCCTTCTTCGAGAGCTGGTGGCACTCCGTGTTGCCCTCGCTCGCGCTCTCGGTCTTCGTCATCTCGACGGTGGCAAGGTTCGTGCGCTCGGAGATGCTCGAGGTGCTCGGACAGGACTACATCACCCTCGCGAAGGCCAAGGGGCTCACGGGGCTCGCGGTAATCATAAGGCACGTCATGCGCAACGCCCTCATACCGCTCGTCACCGTGCTGGCCCCGCTGACCATCTACCTGATAACCGGCTCGCTGGTGGTCGAGCAGATCTTCGCCGTGCCGGGGATCGGGGAGCAGTTCGTGCAGTCGATCTTCGTCAACGACTACGCCATGATCCTGGGCACCTCGGTGTTCTTCTCGGTCTTCTTCGTCATCGCCCTTCTCCTGCAGGACATCTCCTACGGGATCATCGACCCGCGCATCCGCATCGCCGGCGGGAGCGCGACGGTCGCTGCCAGCGCGGGAGACTCCCGAGGAGACGGAGGAGACGGCGACGGTGGCGGAGGAGGACAGACGTAATGGAGACCGAACGCCGCGACCTTACACCTGACCTCTTCGGGTCCATCAAGGTAGACGAGACCGAGGGCGAGCGGCTCGCCGGCCCCCCGATAGGGTTCTGGAAGGACTCCTGGATCCGGCTAAAGAAGAACCGTGGGGCTCTGGCCAGCCTGGCGATCCTGATCCTCCTGTTCGCCCTGGCTTTCGTCATAGGCCCGCTGCTCTCGCAGTACTCGCCCTACGCCCAGGACATGACCCGGCGCTACGCCGGGCCTTCCGCGGCCTTCTGGTTCGGCACGGACGAGTTCGGGCGCGACATGTGGACGCGGGTTTGGGCTGGCACGAGGGTCTCGCTCTACATCGCGTTCCTGGCCGCTTTCCTTGACCTGTTCGTGGGGGTCACCTACGGGGCGGTCTCCGGGTTCCTGGGGGGGCGGGTAGACAACGCCCTGCAGCGCATGATCGAGATCCTGGTCGGCATCCCCAGCCTGGTGGTGGCCATACTGGCGATGGTGGTCTTCAGACCCGGTATCATCACGATCTCTATAGCGATCGGCATCACCGGCTGGGTGTATATGGCGCGGATCGTCCGGGGTAGGATGCTGCAGCTCAAGGAGCAGGAGTTCGCCCTCGCCTCGCGCTCGCTCGGGGCGAGCGGGTATCGTCTCGTTCGGAAGCACCTGCTCCCGAACTCGCTAGGGCCCATCATAGTGAACCTGATGTTCACTATCCCTTCGGCCATCTTCGCGGAGGCCTTCCTGAGCTTCATAGGTCTCGGCATCCAGGTCCCCGACGCCTCGCTCGGCTCCCTGATCAGCGAGGGGGCGGGCGAGATCCGGTTCCACCCCTACCTACTGTGGTTCCCGTCCGTGGTGTTCTGCTTGCTGATGGTCTGCTTCAACCTGCTGGGCGACGGGTTGCGCGACGCCTTCGACCCGAAGATGAGGAAGTAGTGGCGGCGGAGAACGTGCTCCAGGTCAAGGACCTCGAGGTCTCCTTCCAGACCTACGCGGGGGAAGTACAGGCGGTGCGCGGCGTCAACTTCGACCTCAGACGCGGCGAGACCCTGGCCATCGTCGGGGAGTCAGGCAGCGGCAAGAGCGTCACGGCGAAGAGCATCATGCGCCTCTTGCCCGAGGCGAACAGCCTCGTGAAGGGAGGCGAGATCCTCTTCGAGGGGCAGGACCTCCTGAAG
>DATACV010000043.1:0-5282 GCA_036258875.1 Rubrobacteraceae bacterium | reverse complement strand
GGACGTGCGGGAGAACCTCAAGCAGTACCTCGCGATCCTCTTCGTCGCCGAGCTCGGGATGCTCGGCGTCTTCGCGGCGCAGGACCTGATCCTGTTCTACGTCTTCTTCGAGATCACGCTGATCCCGATGTACCTGCTGGTCGGGATCTGGGGCGACGAGAACAGGCGGAGCGCCGCCATCCGGTTCTTTATCTACACCTTCCTCGGCTCCACGGTGATGCTCGCTGGCTTCCTAGCCTTCGGCATCCTCGCCGGGAGCTACTCAATGGACTCTCTGAGCGCGGGCGGGGGTCTCTCGCGCACGGCCCAGATCGCCGTCGCCGCCCCGATCCTCTTCGGGCTCCTGATCAAGGTGCCGGCGGTGCCGCTGCACGGCTGGCTCCTCGACGTCTACGTCTCCAGCCCGACGAGCACGAACGTGGTGCTCTCGGGCATCCTGCCGAAGCTCGGCACCTACGGCCTGATCCGGATAGCCATACCACTGCTCCCCGATGGGGTCGAGCCGTTCCTGCCCTACATCGCCGCCCTTGGCGTCGTGAACGTCCTCTACGGCTCGTTCGTCGCCTTCCTGCAGCCTGACCTGAAGGCGCTCGTCGCGTACTCCTCTATCGGCACTCTAGGGTTCATCCTGCTCGGGGCGGCCTCGCAGAACGCGGTGGGCCTCAACGGCGCGGTCTTCCAGCAGGTCTCGCACGGGCTCTACTCGGCGCTGCTCTTCATCCTGGTGGGCGTGATCGCCGCCCGGACCGGCACGCGCCGCATCTCCGAGTTGGGCGGGCTCGCGGCCCGGATGCCGTGGGCCGGCGGATTGCTCGCGCTGGGCGCCCTGGCTGCTATGGGCTTGCCCGGGCTCGCGGTCTTCGTCTCCGAGTTCATGAGCATCATGGGCGGCTACGAGACCTACCCGGTGCAGGGGGTACTCGCTGCTTTGGGCATAATCCTCTCGGCAATGTACATGCTCTACATGCTGGCGCGCGTGATCTTCGGCCCCGTCGAGCGCCCCGCCTACGCGGGTGCCACGGACGCCGGGCCCGTAGAGATGGCGGCTGTGGTCCCGCTCGCCGTCTTGCTGCTGGCGCTCGGCATCTTCCCGGCGCTGCTCATCAGCGTGCAGCGTCCGGCGGTGGAGGCCGTTCTGAGCGCGATAGGGGGTAGCTAGTGACTGTTACGGCTGAGGCTCTCCTCGCGCTCCTCCCGGAGCTGGTGGCGACAGGGTTCCTGATCCTCGTCCTCATGGTCGGGGTGTTCGCTGAGAGGAACGTGGTCCTGGTCGCGGGCCTCGCGGCCCTCGGTTCACTGGCCGTGTTCGGGAGCGCGGCCGTGCTCCTCGTCATCGGGTTCTCGGGGAGCTTCTTCGGCGGTGGGTTCGTCGTGGACGCGTTCGCGCTGTACTTCAAGCTCGTCGTGGCCGGCTCGGCGTTCTTCGCGGTCCTCGCCGCGGCGCGCTGGTCGGGGTACACGGGCGACGCCGGGGAGTACCTGACCCTCATACTCGCTGTCGTGCTCGGCTCGATACTCCTCGTCTCGATGCGCGACCTCTTCGGCCTCTTCCTGACGATAGAGCTCGCGACCATACCCTCATACGCCATGGTCGCCTTCGACCGGAGCCGGCGCGAGAGCGCCGAGGGCGGGATGAAGTACCTGATCACCGGCGTGATCGCCTCCTCGGTCCTCCTCTACGGGATAGTCCTGATCTACGGCGTCTCCGGCTCTGCGGAGCTCGCGGACGTGGCACGGGCGTTCTCCGCCGACCTCTCCCCGGTCGCGGTAGTCGGCCTCGTGCTCCTCCTCTCCGGCTTCGCCTTCAAAGTCTCCGCGGCGCCGTTCCACTTCTGGACCCCCGACGCCTACCAGGGCGCGCCGACAAGCGCGGCGGCCTTCCTCTCCGTCGCCCCGAAGGCGGCGTTCTTCGCGATCCTGCTGCGGGTCCTCCTCGAGGGGATGCCCGATGCCGCGCCGACGTGGACCGCGGTCATGGCGTTTCTCGCCATACTCACCATGTTCGTCGGCAACCTCTTCGCGCTCAGGCAGCGCAACGTGCGGAGGATGCTCGCCTACAGCTCGGTGGCCCACTCCGGGTACATCCTCGCGGCTTTCGCGGCCTTGCAGGGCCAGGCGGTCCAGACGGCGATCGAGGCGGTCCTCGTCTACTCGGCCGCCTACGCGGTGATGAACCTCGGGGCCTTCCTCGTCATAGACCTCGTCGGCGAGGACGCCAAGAGCTTCAACGGCCTGATCAAGGCTCGTCCCGGCGTCGCGCTGAGCATGCTGGTCTTCATGGCCTCCCTCGTCGGCATACCGCCGCTCTCGGGCTTTTTCGGGAAGCTCTGGATCATCGTCGCAGGCGTCCAGTCCGGCTCGATAGCGGTATACGTAGTGGTCGGGGCGCTGGTGGTCAACAGCGTCCTCTCGGTCCCGTACTACTTCGGCATAGTCCGCAACATGCTCTTCGAGGAGCCGGCCGGCCCCGTATCCGCGAAGGACGACTCCGGCGCCCTGAGGTTCGCCGTCTACGCCCTGGCCGTAGCCACCACGCTCTTCGGGCTCCTGATCATCCCCCTCTCCACGCTGGTCCAGAGCTCAGGGCTGCTGTAAAGAGAGGTTTCAGGATACAGGTTTCAGGCGCCAGGAATGGTGTTCGGAGAGGGATTCCGCTACCGAAGAGAGTCCCTCGGAGACGGCGAATCTAGCTTTTTGACGCTGCTGTAAGGCTCTTTCTGCACGGATCACACAGTCGGTCGTGCCTGCGAGCGCAGACCTGAAACCTGATGCCTGACGTGTGCCGTTGCTATATAATGCCGCTCGTCACTACTGATTTTTCTGGGGGGATGGTGCGTCGACTCGTACCCGCTCTGTCTGCGGTGTTTCTGTCTGTGGGCCTGGCCCTCGTGGTTTCGTTTGCTGCGCCGGAGGGTTCGAAGGCGGTCTCGGACGGACCCGCGGCCAACCCGCAGGCCGCGCAGTACCGCGGCGAAGGCTCAAGCGACGAGCCGCCGCGGTACGACCCCCTCTGGAGCTTCGAAGTGCCGGCACCCGAGGTCCGGCTCCCCGAGAGGGGACGAGAGGTCTCCGAGGGCTCGGCGCCGGGGGCGCGAGCCCCTGCGGAGGCGATCTCGGAGATGGAGCCGGCCAGGCCCTACTCGCAGGTCGTAAATGACTCCTCCGGGCGATTCAAGGCGCGAGGCTGGAAGGAGAGGTTCCCGCGTAACGCCAGGGACTTTAGCTTCGTCGAGCCCGCGAGAGACGCGGCTCCGGCGCTGTACAGGGTGAAGATCCCCGCCGAGGGCAAGTACACTGTCTACGCCCGCTGGCCCGCGGCCAAGGGCAACAACCCTACGGCTCACTTCGGCGTCGACACCCCCTCCGGGGTCAGGTGGACCTCGGTGAACCAGCGCAGGGACGGCGGCATGTGGATGAGGATCGGCGAATACCGGATGGAGAGGGGCGACCGCTACGCCGTGCGTCTCTCGGGACACTCGAAAGCCGAAGGCCGGGTGGTCGCGGATGGCGTGATGGTCGTCAGGGGAACCCAGGCGACCCCCCCCGGCGCGGACGACACGCCCCTGAGAACCGCAGGAGATCCTGCCACGGGCCACGACGTCGTCAGGGAGGCTAGGAGCCACATTGGCACTCCTTACAGGCACTCACCCCCCGAGCCCTGCCAGCCTCACCGCTCGGAGGACTGCTCATGCCTCACGAGCATAGTCTTCGACTGGGTCGAGATGCCAGACAACCCGACCGAGCAGTGGGGTTACGGTCGAGAGGTCGCCAGATCCGAGCTGCGCCCCGGCGACCTGGTGTTCTTCAAGGAGGGGGAGAGCAGCATCATAACCCACGTCGCCATATACTCGGGCAACGGCAACATCGTCCACGCCTCGAGTTACTGGGGCAGGGTCGTGGAGAGGGAGCTGAGGCACGTGGACGGCTACTTCGGCGCGAAGAGGCTGACCGGCTGAGCTCCCAAGGCTCTTTCTGCCATACAGGTTAAGGCTTTCGCTCTAGCCGGAGTCGGGCCGTTGTTGTAAGCTACGGCTCCTATGCAAGCCGTTATTCTTGTCGGAGGGTTGGGCACCCGGCTGCGGCCGATCACATACGACGTTCCCAAGGCCCTGGTTCCCTTGCGGAACCGGCCGTTCATGGGGTACATGCTGGACTTCTTGAGGAGCGGCGGGCTCGACGGGGCGGTGCTCTCGCTAGGCTATCTGCCGACCCCGATCCAGGAGTACCTCGCCGACTTCGACCTCGACGGCTTCTCGGTCGATTACGCTGTCGAGCGCAGGGCGCTCGGCACGGCTGGCGGCATCAAGAACGCCGCGTGCTACCTGAAGGGCGAGGGACCGGTAGTGGCGGTCAACGGCGACGTGCTCTCGGGCATGGACCTCAAGGGGCTCATCGACAAGCACCGGGAGACCGGCGCCCTCGCGACGATAACGCTGACCAGCGTCGAGGACCCTACCGCCTACGGCCTCGTCGAGGTGGACCACGACATGCTCGTGAACCGATTTATCGAGAAGCCGGCGGCCGACGAGGTGACTACCAACCTGGTGAACGCCGGCATCTACGTGCTCGAGCCGGAGGTCCTGGAGATGATCCCGCGCGTCCAAGAGGTCTCGATAGAGCGCGAGATCTTCCCGGAGCTCCAGGCTACGGGGCGTCTGAGGGCGTACATCTCGAGCTCCTACTGGCGGGATATCGGGACCCCTCGTAGCTACCTGATGGCCTCCCACGACGTGCTCTCCGGCGCCGTGGGCAACCGGGACGGTTTCGAGTACCTCGACGTGGACCCCTCGGTCAGGACTGGCAAGAACGTGAAGCTCTTGCCGCCGGTCTCGGTGGCGCCGGACTGCGAGATCGGACAGGGGGCGACGATCGGCGGGAGGTCCGCGCTCGCCCGTGGCTGTCGCGTGGGGGAGGGCGCCGTCGTCGAGGGCAGCATTCTGCTCGAGGGCGCCGAGGTCGAGGCGGGCGTCGTCGTGCGCGGCTCGATCATCGGTAAGGGCGCCAGGGTCGGGCAGGACGCCATAGTGCGCGGCCTCTCGGTGCTCGGCGCCGGATGCGTCGTCGGCGAGGGGAACGTGCTGGACCAGGGCATAAGGATCAACCCCGGCGTCGTGCTGCCGCCCAGAAGCCTTCGCTTTTAAGAGCGGTCAGCCATCAGCGATCAGCGGTCGGCTTTGACCTCGGCGTAGTTTAATCCGATAACCTGACGGAAAAGATGACCGCACTTCAGGCCGCTTCCGGCGATGGTTCGGACGGGAAAAGCTGAGGACTGAGAGCTGACC
>DATACV010000042.1:0-3633 GCA_036258875.1 Rubrobacteraceae bacterium | reverse complement strand
CGTGTCCTTAGGTCGGTAGTAGTGCACCGTGTCCTTCTGCCGACGGCGAGCCTCGGGGACCGTAAAGCGTTGCCTTCAGCGGCGCCGCTTTGTCGTCCATTACTGCGGTGGCGCGGGTAGGACACCGGGAGCGAGGCCGGGAGCAGCTCGGGAGCGACGACGGCGCCGGCGAGGAGCTCGAGGCGCGCCGGGAGGAGCTGGCCAAGCGCCTGGCAGCGAAGCAGGCCGAGAAGGACCGCTATGTGCGGGCCTACGCCCAAGAGCATATCTCCGAGGAGGAGCTAGACGTCTACCTCACCGACCTCAAGAACCAGACCGACAACCTGCGGCTCCTGCTAGGGTCGGTGGAGGCCGACCTGGCCCACAGGCGAGAGCGAATGGAGCTCACCGAGACGACACGCGCGTGGCTCGTTGTGCTCAGGCAGCACCTGGAGGAGGTCGAAGGGGACACCGAGGAGGCTTTCCGCGTGCGCAGGCAGCTCGTCAAGCTCCTCGTCGCCGGGATCACGGCCAGGAAGCGGCAGGACGGCAGCGGCACCGAGGTAAGCATCACCTACCGCTTCGGTCCCCCGCCCGACCAAGTCGGCGCTCAGGAGGAAGGCGGCTCGTCGTTTGTGGGTAGTTTTATGAACGGCAGCCGGTCGTAGAGGACGAAGCGCTCGAAGTCAGGGTAGAACTCGCTGGTCGTAACCGGCTGGCGGGAGAAGGAGGCCAGAGGATCCTCGCCCTCCTTGCCCTTGCCTGGTTGCTTGAGCGTGATCCTGACGCTCTCGTCGTCGAACTCGATGACGTTGTACGAGGGGGGCATCGTGCCGCGCACCCTAAAGCTCGACGCCGTGCCGGAGTGGACGATCCTCACGCCAGAGATGCTCCAGACGTAGGGGACGTGGCGGTGCCCGGCGAGGACCATGTCCACCTTGAGCTCCCTGAAGATCGCCATCACGTCGCCGGCGTCGCGCAGGTTGTTCACGTCGCGACCCGTGCCGGGGACGGCGAGGATGTGGTGATGGACGATGACTATCTTCGGCCCTCTGTCCCAGTTGCGGAACTCGGAGTCGATCCAGGCGTAGTGCTCGCGGCCGATCTCGCCCTCGTCCAGGTCGGGCTTGGTCGAGTCGAGCGCGACGACCCTGGCCTCGCCCTCGGGGACGCTCACCGTCACCGCCCCCTCGCGCAGGCCGAAGAAGTCCTCGAAGTGCCTGTAGCCGACGTTCTTGGCGTCGTGGTTGCCAGGGATGACGACGACTTGCTGGCACTCGAGGCGGTCGAGGTGAGCCTTCGCCTCCTCGAACTCCCACCGGTAGCCCTCCATGGTGAGGTCGCCGGCGATCGCCACGAGGTCGGGATCCAGGGCGTTGGTCTCGTCGATGGCCGCCTCGAGGAGCTCGGGCCTGAAGAGGCTCGAGCCCACGTGGATGTCTGAGATCTGGACTATGCGCATCGTCTCTGCCTTCCTGGACGCTCTCTGTTCCGGGGCATTATGTAGCCTCGCAGGACGGGAGGAAAGGGCGGCGACGAAGCTAGCGGTCGGCTGCGAGAAACCGCCGGGCGGCGTCGAGCTGCGCCTCGACGGACTCCGGGGACGTGGAGCCGGGGCTCTTCTTGTTGGCCACGCTCCCCTCGGGCGTCAGCAGCTCGCGCGGCACCTCCGCGAGCGCCGGGTGCACCGCCGCGAGGTCCTCCTGCGGGATCTCCTCGAGCGAGACCCCGAGCTCCTCGCACCGGCGGACGAGCCCGCCTACCGCCCGGTGCGCCTCGCGGAACGGGACGCCCCGCGCCGCCAGGAAGTCCGCGAGTTCCGTCGCGAGCGCGAACCCGCCAGCGGCCCGCAGCATCCGTTCACCGTCGAAGCGCGCCGTGCGGAGCATCTCGGGCAGCACGGCGAGCATGCTCAGAACGGCGTCCACCGCGTCGAAGAGCGGCTCTTTGTCCTCCTGCAGGTCCTTGGAGTAGCCCAGAGGAAGCCCCTTGAGCGTGACGAGCACCGCGTTCAGGTCGCTGATAAGCCTGCCCGCCTTGCCGCGCATCAGCTCGTAGGCGTCGGGGTTCTTTTTCTGCGGCATGATGGAGGAGCCGGAGGAATAGGCGTCGTCTAGCGTCGCGAAGCCGAACTCGGAGCTCGTCCACAGCACCCACTCCTCGCCGAGTCGGCTGAGGTGGACCCCGAGCACGGTGCACGCGTAGAGGAGGTCGAGGACAAAGTCCCTCTCCGAGACGGCGTCGAGCGAGTTGGAGAACGGCCGCATGCCGAGCTTCGCCGCCGTCGAGGCGGGGTCCACGGGGTGCGGCGTCCCGCCCAGCGCGGCCGCCCCGAGCGGCGAGACGCCCGCCGCGTCCCGCGCCGCATCCAGCCTGCGGAGGTCCCTCTTGAGGGCCTCGAAGTGGGCTAGCAGGTGGTGGGAGAGCAGGATGGGCTGCGCGCGCTGCAGGTGAGTGTAGCCGGGCAGGACAAGGGCCCGGTTCGCCTCCGCCACCTCAACGAGAGCCCCCATCGCCGCGAGGACGCCGTCCCTGATCTCCTGCGCCGCGTCGCGCGCGAAGAGGTGGAGGTCGAGCGCCACCTGGTCGTTGCGGCTGCGCCCCGTGTGCAGCTTGAGCGCTACGTCTCCCACCAGCTCCTTCAGCCTCCGCTCGACGGCCGTGTGGACGTCCTCGTCTTCGAGGATCCACGAGAACTCTTCAGCCTCGATCTCGGCGAGCACCGCCTCGAGGCCGCGCACCAGCTCATTCGACTCCTCCGCAGAGACGATGCCCCGCTCGCCGAGCATCGTGGCGTGAGCGATGGAGCCACGGACGTCGTAGGGCGCCAGCCTGACGTCGAAGGGGATGGAGGCGTTCAGGCGCCCGAAGGCCTCGGCCGGGGATGCGGAGAACCTGCTGGCCCAGAGAGGTTTCTTGCCACGCTCACTCATGGTCCCGCAGTTTAGCCGACCGCCGACCGTTCGGGTCACGGCAGCGGGTAAAATGGTGAGCGAGCGTCGCCACGCGCGAGGAGGCGGATGGTGCGGGCAAAGGCGAACGTCCTGTACTGGGGAGCAGCGGGCGCGCTGGCGGGCTTCGGATTGGTCGGACTCATGACGATAGGACTTCCGTTCCTGCTGGCGGGCGCGGCTATGGCCCTGATCGGCCTCCTTTGGGTGCTGGTATCCACCGTTCTGGACCTATTGGGGCCTCTCCAACGGGTCGATGATCCCCGGCGGTTCCTGGGTGGACTGGCGCGGCGACTGGACGGTACGTGGGCTCTCCCGGTCGCCTTTGGAGTTCTGCCGGCACTGGTGATCACCGCCAACCTGCTGGTGGAGGCTTCCCGCGTCACCTGGTCCTGCTCCAGTATCTCCTTCGGCAACGAAGCAGGCGGGCATGGTTACATAGCTCCCGGCGGGGAGGAGGCCGTGTGCCAGACCTTTCCCGGCAGCTTTATTACGATCGCGCTCGTCTTCTGGGGCGTAGCGATGCTCGGGTTCGCCCTGCGGCTGGCGACGCGCCGCTTGCGAACCAGCACCTGAAGCAGACGGCCGGCAGGCCGCTCAGGCAGGGCCGGTGGCCGTACGCTCCCTTGCGCCCGGCCGCCTGTCCCTCTGGTATTTCCTCACGGCGGACTTGAGCGTGCTCAGGCCCAGGGTAGCGTTGCGG